>DATCIH010000117.1:0-8184 GCA_036507955.1 Clostridiaceae bacterium
TATGTAGTCTATAACCTCTTTAGGTTCCTTAATGTCTTTCTCATTAATTAATACATTGATCTTTTTGATTGTCTCCTCTAGGTTCACTTTAGTTAGTTTCATATCAACACGCTCCTTCAATTTGTTTTATCTTCTTGTATATAGTATATACCTTTATGAATAAAATAGAACCAGATATGTTGATAATTATTTTACATTTAAGACCCTTTCAATGTGCTATTTCATGGGAGTTATCAATTCCCTTTTTATGTTTCAATTAACCCAATGCCCTCTCTTCTCTTATCCACTTATTAACCTCCTTTATTTAACAATTATACACCTATCATAGCGTAAATACAATAGGTGTAACAAAATTATTTATAGTGTGTTGTGAAACTAGTGGTAACTTACTAGTATTAATTCGTGATTATGTTTGTAGCACTCGTGGCATTTTCCATCTGAAGTCTTAGGACAAATAAATCCTTTATACTCTGCCACATTCCCCCTGCTAGTCGCATAAAATATAGGCAAATTTAAAGCTCTAGCAAATTCTAAGTCTTCCTCATTGGTGTCATCCCACTGTGAATAAACGAAATGGATATTAATGTCTTTCAGTCTTTTGTCTCCTAAGAACCTTACTGATTTAGTATAGGATTGGAATTGAATGTTTTCAACATCTTTGAAATGATTAGCAATGGTTATCCATTTATTCAAGTATTCTTTATTATAAAAATCCCCACTTGTATGAATTCTGACAATAAGTAACTTTTCTTGGTACTTCTTTTTGGACATATGTTCAGTAATAAAATTGATCACGTTCATTGCGAAGTCTTTCTGTTCACTTGCTAGATAATTGTTCTCACGACTATTCCTAACATTTACAAAGTTCTCATTTTTCTTTGCAAAACAAAATTTACGGCATAGTTCAGTTGAGGATGGGCATGTTTTTTGCGAAGGTAAACTCCATGTTAGATAACAGAATTCGCTGTTCTTGATACTCCTTAAATTCCCTTCTCCAAAGTGAATGTTATTGATGGGATATTTCATTTCAATCACTCCTCACAATATAATATCTATAATTTATTATATTGTGAGAGTTGTTGATTAATGCTAGTGTTACTTTAAATTATTCCCTTCCTTAAATTGCACTCATAATTAATTCAACCAAGTGGTAGAATAACTGTATAGAAATAAAATAAAAACTTAAAGGAGTGAATGCAATGAAAAGAGATTCAAAAGAAAATTATGAATTATGGGCACGACAAAAGATTGCTAATATTGAAGGAGGAAAACTATTGAAACAATTACGTAATAATGATTCAAATTTAACCTTAAAAGATGTTGGTGCAATATTGGGGATTTCATTACAATATATTTCAGAACTTGAAAGAGGTATAAAAACGCCTAGCGATATATTGATTAGAGAATTATCTGAGTGTTACCACACAAATGACTATGCACTATCTAAAACTTACAATAGAGTACCATTGAGCGCATCTGAGTTTTTAGAAGAGAATATAGAGTTACAGGTATTATTATCAAAACTATCAGTAATGACAGATAGAGAAAATATAATTAAAGAATTTGTTTCTATAGTAGGATAATATAAAAAATTAATATATAGGGTCTAGAGTCTATATCTTCAGATATACGTTCTAGACCCTATATATTAACTAAATATTTCCTTCTTTCATTATCCTTATCATATCAGATATATCTTTTTTACTCAGCTTTGCTGCTTTATTATTGTCTATATGTGTTTCACATTTTACACGTTTAGTATTTCCTTCAACTTTATTAAAACACGACCATTCTCCCTCTTCATTACATAATTCCCAATGGATACAAGACGTTGAGCATATGGCAATAGTTTCAGGCTCTATGTATAAACATCCATCCTCATCAACTTCAATAGCTACAATGTATTCTCCCTCACGTAGAGGTGGAATTTCTTTTTGAAAATCGTAGGTTAATGCCTCACCTAGATCATCTGTAAAACAATCGTCGCCACATAATTCCCTCATGTATTCTTCTTTATCGTTTATTAGCATTGCTACTGTGTACATTGATTAATCCTCCTTCCACATATTAAATCTTATGAAGTTTTCAAACTGTTCTTTAGTTATGGTTTCATCTCCTTTGCAATTCATGAAAAATCCAATAATATTATACACTGAACTTACACATACTTCATTCAGCTCTTTCTTATTAATATTATCTAATTGCTTACACACGCTTATGGTTTTGTCTATGTTCATTTATCTTCTCCTCTTATAACTCCAATTGGAACGCCATGTGCGCATACAACAATCCATCTGCCATTAGATTCTTTCATAACATTAGTTGCTTCCTGCTTATCGGTAGTTGTAAAAACATTTATAGTGTTAGGGAAACATATTCCATCTTCTTTAACTATGTATGTTCTCATTTAATTTACCTCATTAATATTATTATATAATCTTTGTTTGCCTAAATTATAATATGTTTCATCAAGTTCAAACCCTATGTAATTTCTACCTAAATTCTTAGATGCAACTGCAGTTGTAAACGAACCCATGCAGTTATCTAGTACCAAATTCCCTTCATTGGTATATGTATTGATTAGATATTCAAATAATGCAACTGGTTTCTGAGTGGGGTGTAGAGCTTCCTTTTGTTTATCTGTGGGAAATAATAAAACACTTCTTGGATATCTTTCCGTACTACCTCCTCCACTTATTCCAACTTTGGTTTTTCCATAATTACTTCCATCATCTTGATGTTTTGTATAACTATGAACGGGAGTGTTACCATATGTTTTCTGTGGGTTATATGTAGGAAGTTTCTTATAGAAAACCAATATATTTTCATGCGCTTTCATTGGCATTCTTTTAGCATTAAGATGACCTGTAGCAGTAGTCTTCTCCCATATCCATTCATATCTCAGCATCTTTAAATTACTACACCCTAATATCTTATCAAATGGAGTTTGTGCGGTGAGTACAATTGCTCCGTGATCTTTTATAATGCGTTCATATTGTTCCCATAAAGGTTCAAAGGGAATGATACAGTCCCATTTATTTCTTGCCGTAGTACCATAAGGTAAATCACAAAGGATTAAGTCAATACTTTTATCATCTATTAATTGCATCCCATTTTCTCCAAGACAATCCTCATTGTAGACTTTATTCAATTCTAACAATATACTCCTCCTATTTATTATATTATTGTCTTAAGCTATGAATTATAGCTTATAAAAATAATTTTCTATCGTCCAAATTATTTATTATGTTTATGTTTCAAATACAAATTAATACAATTTTCTAGAGCATTTTCATACTCTTGAAATGAATCGCAAGCTACACAACATCTATGATCTTCGTTTCTACTACAGTCGTTTTGGTCACATTTCAATACGAAACTTGAGAAATCAATATTGTAAGGCACTCCTTATACCTCCTTCCACTTGTCGCATAGTTCATCTAATATATCTACTGATAAATCTCTATATGCGCCATCTGTGTTTTTAATATCAATACCAACATTCTTTAAAGCTTTATATATTCTATCCATTTGAGTTTCTTTATCTGTTTTCAATTTAACCTCTCCTTTCCTCATAGAATGAAAGAACTGTTTAAATTATTTTGCTTTATTGTCCTCTTTGTATTTTCGTATAAGTTGAGGATCAATTTCATCTTGAATTTTAATTTCCAATGCTGTCACCAAAGATGAGTTAATAATAACTTTTGTGCCATTTTGTGATCCTATAGTAAAATTTCCAAAGATATTGGTATTAATGGCCTCTGTGAAAAATGTCTCAATTTGCTCTGCCCTCTTATTTATTTCTTCCTCTGTAGCGTCTTTGCTTGTTTTAGCTACATAAGTTTTTTCTACACCATTATTAAATAAAAATGTTAGTACTGTTCTTTTCATATTTAATCTCTCCCTTTTATGTAATCCCATAAATGATGTATTTTAATCTCCCGAATCATCCCAATGACCATTATTATGTTCTCGTTTTAATTGCTCTGAATCATAAAGGAGACTATCCAATGCTTTTTCATATCTCTCAGATTCTTCTGGCGTAGTTCCTTTGAGAAAACCTTCAAATTCTCTTAACCATGACTCGTGATGTATTTTATTATCTTCCTCTGTCATTATAAGACCATCCTTTCCCTTCGAATTTGCCGTTCCGTTCTATAGTCCTACTAAAACAATAACATTATATCTATCCAATATAAAATTATAATCATAAACACCCTGTATAAACTTCTCAATTTGTAATTCAATGTCTTTAGTTTCAAATCCTTTTTCTTCACAACAAAATACTACATCATTCTCATAATCAAAAAACTCATTCATGTCCACAGGATCACATTCATCATCTTTATATAGGTAGATAACTTTACCACCTTTATATTCTAATTTTAAAAAAGCTATGTGTCCAGAATAAATAAGATTTGCTTTGTAATTATGCCTCTGCTCCTCTGGAATAAAGACTGTTAATAAATCCATAGGCAAATTGTTTTCAGAATCAGCTCTAAGGGATACAACTATTTTACCAGTTAAATCTATTACTTCGCTATCGTCACTATAGGTATCTATAAATTCTTCATAAGTCATATTATAAAGTTGTTTAAAATGATCTTTATCGTTTTTAAAGTCTCCATTTTCAACTATATGTAATGCCATTATAATCTTCCTTTCTATCCTTTAAATTCGGTGTTTTAATCTAGTTCAAATATCCTGTAAAAACCATTATCCCTACTACTACAAACGCAATAATAATCACTATAATAAAATCTACTCCATCACCATTAAATGGATTCTGATTATTGCTCAATTCTTTCATCCTTTCTATTCAATTAAAATTAACATTTCCTTGGGGCGTATTTTATGAGAACTCACTTTTTGTCCATTCATAACCAGTATTATCAACATAATAAGAATCGTGGTAATTATACTCTTCCTTATTAGCATCTTTAACACAACTTTTGCCAGTAGGATTCCAATTAAACAATCTCTCCTTTAATCCTTCCCATGTATATTCAGTCTCATATTCATCTTCTACTATAATAGTTTCTTTGTGTTGTTGGTAAAATGCTTCTAGTTCATCCATACTCTTAAAATAAGATTGTGATTCAAAAAGTGGCTTCCACCCACAAGATGTTTTACCAATGTGAATATTAACAAGTCTGTACTTTAAACCGTCTATCATATCATCAGTTATCAAAGAACTTAATCCTTTAAATTGTTCCGCTATCTTATCTGCACCTTTAACTCTAAAGTAAAAATTTGTTCCCATAATTATTCCTTCTTTCATTTTTAATAATACGAGGAAATCAGCAACTTATGGGAATTAATTTTATTCAAAAATAATCCAACCATCAGTCCATTCTATAGTATCTCGCTCATCAAAAGCATCCTCGAATCTATATCCATCTTCTGTGAACATTTTACCATCTATAATATGAATGTATTCATCGTAAGAAAAGAATCTGTGTGTTACTTTGCTACCAAGTGCCATTGCTGTATGTGCTTCTATTTTATTCATTTTAATTCGTTCTCCTTTCAAAAGCCTTCAAAACTTTTATTTCCTTGGGATTACAAGTCCATTTCCATATAAACTTCATCTAATATGTCTTGGGTGATTCCAAGATATCGTAACGTCATGGACTCAGATGAATGGTTTAATGCGTCCATAATTTGAGCTAGTTTAACTCCTTTCATATAAGCGTTATATGCCCATGACTTGCGCATACTGTGTGATCCGACGTTCTCTTTAATTCCAACATACTCAGCAGCTTCTTTGATAGCACGATGGAATTGTACTCTCGACATATGAGCTTCGCCACTTTGTCTCGAAGGGAACAATGCCTTAGTGGGGTGCTCTGTTTTAATGTATATGTCTAGAGATTCTTTTACTTTAGCGGTAAAGGGGAATGATTTTCCTTTTCTAGTTTTAATCTCTTTCACTTTTATTCTCTCACGAATATTACCATTGCTGTCCATAACATCATCTACAGAGAGTGCTAGAAGGTCACTAATTCTTAAAGCTGAATTAATTCCTAGTGTGAATAATGCCCAGTTCCTTAAAGATTTTGATTTAAAATATGTTTTCATATCCTCTATTTGTGCTACTTCACGTATTGGTTGCACGAATTCCATGTGTAGTCAACTCCTTTAATTCATTTTGTTACCTTACTATAACACATATATAATATTAACGCAATAACTATTTTAGAAAAACCTCAGTCGATTAAACTGAGGCCATAAACCATTATACCTTAATAACTACTCCCTGTGAGCCTTTATATGACTGTGAATTAGAGTTATGAGAACTAACATACGTCACTACAGATAGAATGATTAGAAAGGCAATTATGAGTTTCTTATACATTATTTATCACTCCTTTGCAATCCCTTTTATCTTTAGGAATTCAAGCTCATAGTCCAAAACATCATTAATGTCTTTTCTGCTCAGTCTGGTTTTCTTTTCAATAAATAGTACCAATTCTTCCTCATCAATCTCCCTCTTTGTGATCCCTAGAATAGTTATGATGCAATTTGCAAAGAATCCAATTAAACCCCCATCTTTTGTTTCTACCATTATATATCACCATCCTTTATAAACATAAACAAACTGAACATATTCTGAAGCAAGTTTTAATGTCTCTTCATCACTTGTATGACTAGTTTCCATTACAAAATTCCTAGTTTGGTATACTAATCCAGAATTACGCATGGTATCAGAAACTTGAAGTCTAATGTTTTGGACGTTCATTTCTGGACATTCAATTTCACATATCGGTTTATGTTTAGTTTCATCCATACTTTAATCCCCCAATTCATAATCATTTGCAGTATATACGCCATAACCATTTGTAAACTGGAATAGACTCTGACATCAAATTGATCCTTTTGGGGACTAAGTAGTTAAACCATGACATGTTGTATGAGGTATGTTGCAATTGAAGAATCACTTTTCATTATCTCCTTACATTATCCATACTTTATATTTATGTTATGAAATACAGATAATGCAAGTACAATAATATTTATTCTACAGTTAATCTTCCTCCACAAGAACAATGATATTTTTCAGGATGTTTGATTACATTTGAAACTCTATCACGATAATTTTTATGATTGCACGTTTGGCAGGTAATAGTATATTTTCCTCCTACTTCTTCTTCAATTCCCATCTTAGCACATGAATTTGTTGTACTAATCGCATAGCCATATGTTCTATTCATTTTTGCTGCATAGCGTTTCCATAATGCCTGATGGTCAAAACATTCTGGTGCCGTATGGAGTATTTCATGTGCTAATGTTTGTTTAATTTTATGTACTTCTGCAAGTTCTAATGAAGAAGATATTTCAATTAAGAATTTATCCTCTCTCTTCTTACATTGCCCAAATCTTCCTTTTGCTCTTGAATTGACTGTGACTTTTGGATCAATGTTATTTGATACAGGAATGTTTAGTAGTCTAGCCTCTGTGATTACTTCATGGAGTAGGACATCATATACAGACATTATTTCGTACCTCCTTTTTTATCTTCATAAACATAAAACACTAATAACTTTTCAAACATTTCTAAACTGATTTTAGTTAGTGGCTGTGAGCGAACTTTAGTTTTATCAATGTAGATTTTCAAGTTGTTTTTACGTGTATCAAATTTGCGGTTTCCGATGTGGTACATTCCCCAACGATCCTCAGTCGCTTTGTATTTTACCAGTAAGTTGTTGATAGAAGTTACTTGGGTTTCTTTTTGATTTGCAGTCATGTTATGTACCTTCTTTCCTAAAATTGATTATACCCTATTGTAACATTTATTATATATCATTACAATAGGGTACTTGTATTATTTTCATATTTAATTCGTGGCCTTTAAATCAAACATTTGATGGTTTAAAATTGTTATTCAATGTCTTAATTCACTTAAACCATTTAGATTTTTTATCTTTTAAAGATTCCCAATTATTAGCCGGATAAGTGTTTTTTAGTGCTAAATAAGGCGATCCATTATGCACTATCTGCAACATACTTCCCAAACCAAATGTATTAAACATTCTAGCATTGATATGGATTAATATTGTTTCATAATCCCATATTAATTTTTCTTCAATTAACCATTTTGTTGCTTTCTTTGCGGTATTTACATTCCAATAATGTTGTGGTGTAAATTTTAATTCCCAAGCCAAATATTTATTAGGATAAGCA
>DATCIH010000118.1:0-3012 GCA_036507955.1 Clostridiaceae bacterium
CCACCACTTGCGCTAGATCCTCCGGAACTTGACCCAGGAGCTGTGGAAGAGGATGAGATAACTGAGGAGAAGGAGTTATTAAAGGAGTTAGCAAAACCATAAGTATTAGACATGCTCCAAGCAGCACCGCTATACCATAGAGGCGAATAGCTTTGACCTTGAGCAGCCATTCTATCAAATACCTGAGAAAATTGTTCTGACCATTTCTGTTCTACGTTAAGGGCGAGAGCATAGGGAAGATACTTCTCAAATAGAGCAGGTGTCCGCTGAGGAGGATTTAGCATATTAAGTCTGTCTTTCTCCGTTACCTTTAAAAATAGCTTAAACCCTTCTATTTCATCCATTAACTTTCTACCTTCAATTGTGGGTGCCTTTAGTAAGTATCCGAAGACAAAAGGCAGAACTATAATAACTATTCCAGGTATTATTGCAATCGCTGAAATAGAATCAGCTAATAGAGCGAAAGCTGCAACTACTGTTACAATGGATATAAATACTCCCAGTACGACATAAATAAAATTTGAGTTATAATAAACCTTGGTATAAAGTTTAGTTTCATTGGTCCTCAGATTGTTAACAATAGAAAGCATTATAGGATTATACTCCCCCTTTAGCACCAAGGATGATGGAAGGCCTTCAGCTATAGATTGCTCTATATCAGTTAGAGCTTTAGTATTGTTTCCGTTTTTTGTAAGAGTATAAACAGGCCTACCAAGAACTTTTGTTTCATCAATTCTAATATAACCAATAACAGCCATATTTATTATGGCAGCGGTTAATACCTTATTGTCATAGCCCATATTGAATATAAATCTTATATCTTCTGGACTTAAGCCTCTTGGTGGGTAATATAAAGGTATTATTGTACTTTTCTTTGGATCTCTTCCAAACTTCATCCAAGCTAGTAAATAAATTAAAAAAGAAATTATAGTACCAACTAATATACATAGTGCAAATAAATTATCTTGCATCCAATAAGAAATATAGTCAATTGAGCTTGGCTTTGCAACAATACCCTTTGGGAAATCAACAAATACAGACAAGCCTTCGCTTAGAGCTAAAACATCTGTAGTATTATAAACTGCGCGTCCTTCCCCATCAATGGAATAGGTTAAATTTTTAGCTTTGGAATCCATAAGTCCAGTATATCCACCTAAAGTAGAGGTCTCTATATCTAAAGCTTTAGGAAGTGTAATCGTTGCGGAAGCTTCAGCTATAGGAAAGAGCCACCCATTACCAGTAACATTCCAAAACAATTCATCCTTGTCTTGAAAGTAATTAAGTTGTCTATAAGTGGTATAGACAATAGTATAAGTATAATCTCCTGGATCAAGGATAACATCCTTGTCACCAATAGTAATACGTTTACCATTAAGCCCTTGGCTAATACTATAAGGTTCAGCTTTACCATCTTGTTGAACACTTACTACAGTAAAACCTACATTAACGTTACTACCTTTCGAACTAGTGTAATTAGTAGGGATTTCCCTATAAATGCCATGCCTTATGTTTTCTCCAGTTGAAGTAACATTTATTGTTTCTGTAACCTTCATAGTAGAGTCTTGATTAATCACTATATCACTGTGAAAATTATTGATTGCCTCTGTTCCTGAAGCTTTAGAGGTCAAGGGTTGTATAAATAATACAAATAGTAAGGATATAAACATAAGTTTTATTACGCGTTTGCTCATCTTCATTAAAACTTTACCTCAGGTGCTTTCCTCTCGATAGCATCTTCAAGTTCGAAGAAATCATATTTTTTGAATCCAAATGGTCCAGAAATCATAACGTTAGGAAAGGTCTCGATCATTGTATTAAAGTCTCTTACAGATCCATTGTAATAACGTCTTGCTAGCTGCAGCGCATCTTCAATGCTGGAAAGACTTTTTTGTAGCTCTAGAAAGTTTTGATTTGCCTTTAAGTCAGGATACGCTTCTGCTACTGCAAAAAGTGTTTTTAAGGTGCCTGCGAGTTGACTTTCAGCTTCACCTTTTTCTTTCACAGTATCAGCTTTCATACTTAGGCTACGATAGCTTGCGATGTCTTCAAAAAGCTGCTTTTCATGAGAGGCATAGCCTTTTACAGTTGAGATAAGATTAGGTATCAAATCATATCTTCTTTTCAGTTGTACATCAATTCCACTCCAAGCTTCTTTTACTAGGTTTCTTTTTTGTACGAAGCTGTTATAAGCTATTGCTACCCATAGTAATAATATAATGACAATAATTATGAGGATAAATACATAAGGCATATTATCTAATCTCCTTTCTTTATAAATATTTTTCTTATTGTATTATTATAGCATATAATACTTTCCTTCTTAAACCTACTCCCACTTATGGATAATAAAGTTTGGGATGGAAGATAAAATAACCACATGGAAAGACTTAAAATCCTAAAGAGTAGGCCAGAAGTAGTTAAATTGAAAATTGCCACATTTATGTCGCATAGGAAAAATAAGCTCATACCTATAATTAGGATCAACTTATTAGGATAAGGAAAAGAACTTTTTATTGCAGTAATCAGGCTAGTTATTAAAGCTATTGCATAAATAGTCCCTAATAAATATATTATATTAAAATTGTAATACATGCTAACTAAAGAAAAACTTAAAAGGATACCTATTACCATTAGCAGCGGTTTTCTTAGAACTTTTAGAGCTAAACCACTATGTCTTTTGATGTATATTAGCTGGACAACTAAAAAAAATGCAATTCCAATTAGAAAATAGTTTAATATTAAAAGACATAAATCTGCAAAAAGAGTGAGGAAAAGGCCAGATTGCAGAAGCTGCTGACCTTTTTTATCTATTGGATCATAACCTCCAATTATAGAAATGCTAAAGCAGATGCAGATTGAAGCATACTTTAGCATACTAGTAGGCAATTCATATAGATCCATTATCATAAAGGTAAGGTAAAGTAAAATAAGTAATATTAGTAGTCCTTTTATGTATTTCATAATAACCTCTTAACTATAAGTATTTTTAAGGAGATAAAGCCTTTTTTATAT
>DATCIH010000119.1:0-2195 GCA_036507955.1 Clostridiaceae bacterium
AGCCCGAGCTATTGAGATACGTTGTTTTTCACCGCCTGATAAATTAACACCACGTTCTCCAAGTATTGTATCGAATTCATTTGGAAAATTCATAATGCTTTCATATATTGAACTTATTTGAGCGGCATTTTTAACCTCTTCATCTGTATATATATCCTTGAAAAATTTTATATTGTCCTTAATTGATGCAGAAAATAGAAAATCATCTTGTGGTACATAGCCTATGCTACTTCTAAGTGCTTCTAGAGAGTAGTCATTTATATCAATTGAATCAATAAATATTTCTTTATTGGGTGACGAATAAAGCTTTAGCAATAAATTTAAAAGGGTACTTTTACCCGAGGCTGTTTTCCCTATAATTCCAACAGTACAACCCTTAGGTATTTTAAGTTTTATATTTTCTAAAGCTTTTATATCAGAATTGGCATAAGAAAAACTCAGATTGTTAAATTCTATTTCACCAATAATAGAACTACTTATCATTTTAGATCCAGCATTAATTATGGGACTCACGTTAAATATCTCATCCAATCTTTTCATTGATGCAAAACCTCTTTGAAATATATTTATAACTCTTCCAATTGAAATTATCGGTCCCATGACCATAGTCAAATAACCATTAAAGGCAATAAAATCTCCAAGAGATATTTTTCCCTTTAATACCATATTACCACCTATGATAAGGTTCATTACAAAGCTTATGCTAAATGATATTTCAATAACAGGGGCGAGAACAGACGAAATCTTTACCATGTTAATGCTAGAATTCATCATTTCATTATTTAGTGTTTCAAATTTAAGAGCCTCAGCTTCTTCCTGAACATAAGATTTTATTACTCGAATTCCATAAATATTTTCTTGAACTCTGCCAGAGATAGAGGCAAAATTCTCTTGAACCTTTCTAAATTGTTTTTGAACACGTTTTCCCGTTTTCATCATAAATAAGATGATAAACGGAATTGGAATTAGTATCATTAAAGTAAGCTTGAGACTTAGAATTGTTGACATTGAATATATAGAAATACTACATAGAATAATGATATTTATTATCATTGCTGTTGCTGGACCTAAAGCCATCCTCACAGCAGAAATATCATTTATAGCATAAGCGATTAAATCACCAGTTTTCTTTTGATTATAAAATTCCGGGGATGATTTTTGAAAGTGATTAAATAATCGCTCGCGAAGATAACATTCAAGATTTCTGGTATTAACTACAATTAGGTTTCTCCATGTATAAGTACTTATAAAAGTTCCTAAAGCAATTAAAAGTATGTATAATATTTTAATCTTTACAATCGTAAAGTCAAAATTATTAGTGCTTAATATATCAATGGTATTACCTAGAACTCTAGGAAAAAGCGACTGTATATAAGATGTTAACATCATAAAAACAAAGCCAATAATATATGACATTTTATGTTTTTTAAAAAATTCGAATATTATGTTCTTTCCCATTTAATCAACTCCTTTAAGCTCCAAATTTATGCTTTAATACTATTATCAGTAATACGAGCTTTAAAGGCAACGGGCATAATATATATGTGCTGTTATCTACTAAAATTATAATGCAATTTACAGTTTACAAAATATAAAAGACACATTAAAACAAGTATATAGTTCTTGTTTTAATGTGCTTTAACATATAAATTGTTTTATTTACAAACTTATTTTTAAAAAATGTATGCGATTAGCTTTCCAGGAATTTTTGTAAAATATATTTAAAGCCCCAAAAGAATGATGAGAAATTAAAGGTTGTGAATATCTAAAAGAGGTAATTATTGCAGAGTGAAAAATATGTCCTTTATTATCTTCAAAAAACATTAAGTCACCTAATTCAAGCATGCTAATATCCTGCACTTCCAAACCCTTTATTCCAGTTGAATTAAATTGTTGGTTAGTTTTCAAAAGCCAATATAGAGAATTTGCCACCGCCCATGAAACAGACCAGGTGTCATCCTTTGTACTTATGCTATTAGCCTTTTGGTACCACCAAGGACGAGGTGGATTATACAGCAAAGGTGCTCCACCTGCTAATAGACACTGCGATATAAAGTTCGCACAATCTCCGCTTGTATCGTTAGTGAGTGGGAAGTACCTAAATCTAGGATTAGGAGACAATGCATATGTTTTAGCATAATTAACTGCATTTAGTCTAGAATATTGATTTGTCCTAAAAAAATTCATGTTACTCT
>DATCIH010000120.1:0-37288 GCA_036507955.1 Clostridiaceae bacterium
TGAGCCTAGATAAATAAAGTAAATCCTCAACTAATATTGTCATTCGCTTTGATTCATCAATTATGATTTGTGCTGCTTGATTAGGTTCTACAACCTTATATATTATACCTTCTGCATAACTTTGTATTGACATAAGAGGAGTTCGAAATTCGTGCGATATATTCTCCAGGAAGGTTTTCTGAGCTTTATAATAGGTTTCAAGGTTTTCTGACATTGTATTAATATTGTTAACAAAATCCTGAAGCTCATCATCTACTTGCAAATATATTTTTGTATCAAAATTTCTTTCAGCTATACTTTTGATATGCTGACTTAAGGAAGAAAAGGGGGAAGATATCTTTTTCGCAGTTATAGAAGAGAATATTACAGTTATAAGGGCGGACAAAAATAAAATAGCTAATAGGATTAAATTTATTTCAATTTTAAACTCATTTATTTTCTGAAGATTTGAAAATACTATAATATAACCTAGACCAAAGGAATTTTTTAAGACTACTGGTTTAATAATGGCTGTATAATCAATTCCAGAAATGGTAAAATTCAAGTTGGTCTGATTGTTTATATCCTTTAAGTTTAAAAGCTCGCTTTGTATTTTAGTTAGGAGGTTCGGAGATGTGTTACTATAGGTATCTGGAGAAGGAGTTATTATATTTTTATCCTTATCAAATAATATATAGGAAGCATTAATCATAGATAAAGGCTCTCTTAAGGATTGATCTAGCATAAAATAGAATCTAAAAATATCATTATCCACATTGGGAGAAGGCATGCTCAGATCTTTATCTGGGAAAAAATCAGGCCCCTGCTGGAGGGCTGTATCCTCAGTATGGGAAGCTATTTTATTAAGTTGAGTTAATATATCGCTCTTTATATAAAAATGCACTGCAAGATTAAAAATCATTGTAACCAATGTAATAAGAAGAATGATCACTATAAGATTTGATCTAAATATTTTCCATTTTGTATTCCGCTTCATAATATCATTCCCTATCTTGAATTTTAAAGCCATAGCCCCATATTGTAGTTATCTTTAATGTAGAGCCTACTTGGGAAAGTTTTTTTCTAATCCTTTTTATCATATCATCCGTAGCTCGTGTTTCAACTTTATTCTCAAAACCCCATATTTTATCTAAAAGCTCTCCACGGCTCACCGCTCTATTTTTATTCTCTGCAAGATAATTGAGGAAGGAGAATTCCATTCCAGTTAAGCCTATATCTTTTCCTTCATATTGGACTTCCTTTGTAGATATATTAATTAATATATCACTAATATATAGAATGAAAGTATCATTTTTTTTGTTTTTATCCAGCTCCATTCTTCTAAATATACTTTTTATCCTAGCAATAAGCTCCATGGGACTGAAGGGTTTAGTAAGATAATCATCACTTCCTAAAGCTAATCCTGCTATTTTATCTGTGAGGGTATCTTTCGCAGATACAATAATTATAGGAACAGCGCTATTTTGACGAAGTAGAGAGCAAAGAGAAAAACCATCTATTCCTGGCATCATAATGTCAATAATAAGCATATCTGAGGGCCTTTTATTAAAGGCTTCTAAGAGTGAAGCTCCATCCTCATAGGTTTCAGTGAGAAAGCCTTCCTTTAAAAGAAAGGATTTTATAATATTTAATATATTTACCTCATCATCAGCAATGTATATCAGCTTTTTATCCACTTTAAGTCACCTCTAAGGATAGTTTACCATGGATTTATATATTTATTATATATTTGCGTTAATGTTGCCACAATGTTGCCACGATTTACAGGTGTAAATTAAATTATTATGTTCGATAATAAGAATATAATAAAAAGATCAAAAAGGAGTGTAATATATGAGCTCAATAAGTAACAACTTAAGCACAAATAGCGTATACAATAAGAACATTACAGATACTACTACATCTGCCAGCGTGCAGACAAAGCCTCCTGGCCATCATCATAAGAAAGTAGACCTGTAGATATCAGTAAGTTGGGGATGGCTGCTTTAAATGGTACAAGTGAAGCACAAAATCAAACTCAAGCAACTTCTCCTAAAAGTATATTAGATAATTTAGTTACTTCAGGTGTAATAACAAAGGATCAAGCAAGTACAATATCTGCAGCTTTTGAAGCAGCTAGAAAAGTAACTTCAAATCAAACTAATGCACCAGAGGCGAATCCAAATAATAATTTTACTACCACACTAAATAACCTAGTATCTAAAGGTACAATTAGCCCAGATTTAGAAAGCACAATATTAAGTGCATTACAAAATTCTACACAAGTTTAAATAAAGAGAACAGGAAAGTAGGTAACAATTATCTAAATAAATTATTGAACCCTTTACCCACCTAAGGCATAGAATAATGCAAGTAGATTTTTCTACTAAAAGTAAGTAGGAGGTGGAAAACCATGCTTGCTCCATTAATCATATGCTTTAGAGAGGGTATTGAAATTTTCCTTGTTATAATTCCTCTAGTGGTTTATTTCAACAGGAATAATATGCCTGAAATGAGCAAGAGTGTCACCTTAGGTGGAATATTGGGTGCATCTCTTGCAGCAGTACTTGGCTCGCTAATATTTTCTCAGGCAGCTCTTTTGGACGGGCCTGCAGGACAATATTTTGATGGTGGCTTAGGAGTTGTTTTATCCGTTCTAATATTATATAGCATTGTACTTTTAAGAAAGAATAAATCCTTTAATACGAATCCTGACAGTAAATATATTTCATTAAGTAAAAAAGGACTGTTTATTATTTCAGCTATTACTTTCTTCAGAGAACTGCTTGAAGCAGTTTTATTTATATTGACAAGCTCTGCAAGCTCACCTTTTATAGTAGCAGCTTCAGCTTTGTTAGGTTTACTTTTGGCAGCTTTACTTGTATATTTGGTTGCAAAGGGATTTTCTAGCTTAAACATCTCTTTGGTGTTTTATTTATTGAATTTATTTTTAATAGGCTTGGGCGCTTATTATTTTGGAGATGCCTTAGACGTATTGGTTGGTAATATTGTTCCGCAGATGTTTACAATTGGAATATTAGTATATGCGGTTCCAAGCTATTTCATTGTAATAAAAAGTGATTTGAAAAAGCTTTTAAATTCGGGAAAAATAAAGTAAAATTTATTAATCTCAATAATGTAATTAATTGAATGATATGAAAAAATTCATACGTTAGTTTCCTTAAGGAAGCTAACGTTTTTTTGTATAAATATAAATTATTGATTTTTAGCTTGAGCTTTTCTATATTTAAATGGTATAATAAGTTGTAAATAATAAAAGGCAATTTCACCTAATGAAATAAAAGCGAGGTTTTAATATGGTTTATGATGTCATAGTTGCAGGAGGAGGGCCAGCAGGTCTAGGAGCCGCTATTTCCGCAGCAAAAATGGGGGCGAAAACCATGCTCCTTGAAGGGCGAAGCTTTTTTGGCGGAGAAGCAACCTTAGGATTATGGATGCCAATCAATAGATTATTTCTATTAGAAGGTTCTAGGGGCGGGGTACATGAACTTTTAACCTCTAAACTTAAGAGCTATAAAGAAAATATATCTAGCTTCGTTCCGGAGGATGGGAATAATGGTGATGGGTTATATGTTCATCCAGAATATTTCAGATTAGCAGCCTTTGAGCTTCTAGAAGAGGCTAATTGTTCCTATAGACTTTATAGTCCTGTTACTGGAGCAATAATGGAGGGAGATTTCATAAAGGGAGTAGAGGTTACAACAAAAAATGGTATTCAAAAATATTATGGTAAAGTTATAATCGATGCTACTGGCGATGGTGATGTAGCCTTTCATGCAGGAGCTAAGATGGTTAAAGGAAGAGAAGAGGATGGACAGTTTATGGCTCACACCCTTGGTTTTGCCTTATGCAATGTTAAAGTAGATAAATTCTTAACATATCAAAGAGATCATAATGATGAGTTTAGATCTATATATGATAACGCTTCAAAGGAAGACTATCTTACTTTAAAGTCTTATTGGGGTAGTAAAACAACACTACCGGATGTGCTTACGGTAAACACCAGCGGCTTTGGTCTTGGAAGGCAGGATGGTACTAAAGCTGAGGATCTTACAAAATCAGAGAGGGATGGGTTACAGGTAGCTATTGATTTTGTAAGAATAGCCAGAAATAAAAAGATTCCTGGACTTGAGGACTGCTACTTAATGAGAACAGGAGCAAATATAGGGGTAAGAGAAACCAGAAGGATTGTTGGTGAATATGTATATAAGCTAGAGGATGCTTTAGAGGGGAAAGAATTTAATGATACCATAGCTAGAAAATATGGAGCAGTTGATGCAGTTTACTATTTTGCAAAAATGAAGCAAGCGGCTTCCTACCCTTATAGATGTTTGCTTCCATTAGGTGTTGAAAATCTACTTGTTGCAGGTAGGTGTGGCTCTGCTGAACATTTAGGCCATGCCGCAGGGAAAAGCATGGGAAATATGATGGCTCTTGGACAAGCTGCTGGTATTTCAGCAGCCATATGTAGCAAGGAAAACATCACCCCTAGAAAAGTAGAGGTAAATAAAGTGCAAAAGAGATTAATAGAAATAGGCGTAAAGGGCATTAATCAATCGGTGTAGCCATATTTTAGATATGGTAGCCCATAGTTTTAGATATGGTAGCCCCTGCTTCTAGAACGTATACTTTAATTTCATCTATGTGCTCATAGCTCATTCTGTTTACTGGACCAGATACACTTACGGAACAAATGATTTTACCTGAGTAATCCCTTACAGGAGCAGCAATGCAGCGAGCGCCTTCTTCACATTCCTCATCATCCATTGCATAGCCCTGAACTCTTATTTTATCAAGTTCAGCTTTAAGAGCTTCTTCACCTGTAATTGTCTTCTTAGTGAAGGGTTTAAGACCTCTTTCTATTACCTTAGTAAGCAATGGCTCTTCCATTTCGGATAGAAAAAGCTTGCCTACTCCGGTGCAGTAGAGAGGCGCTCTTTTACCTATACGTTGAAAGCCTCGTATCATGTTGTCAGGGCCTTCTACTTTTTCTATATAGACAGCCATAAGGTCTTCTTCGATAACCATACAGGCTGATTCTTTACATTTTTCTGCCAGGTTTTTTAAGGCAGGATAGGCTATTTCCCTTATATTGATATTTTCATGAATATGATTTGCAATCTCACATAGTTTTAAGGTTAGATAATATCTAAGTGTTTGAGGATTTTGTTTTACATATTCAGTTTCAATAAGGGTTAGCAAAAATCTATAAACTGTTGGTGCAGGTAGGAGAAGCTTTTTGGATAAATCCTGTAGCTTTATGGGCTCTCTGTTATAAGCCATAACTTGTACTATATCTAATAGCCTTACACCAGATTGATTTGTTTTAACGGTGCTACCTTTCATTAATATACCTCCAATTATGTTTCGTAAAATAAATATAGCATAATAGGGGGAAAATTTCAATAAGTGAAATTTGTTTATAAGATTGGAGTAATTCTAATCTATATATAAAATAATATAATTTAAGGAGGAATTAACATGAAAATAGTTTTACTAGAGCCATTAGGTGTTGCAAAAGAGGATGTTAAAAACTTAGCTGCAACTTTTGAGGCGCTTGGTCATGAGTTTGTAATGTATGATAATAAGACAGTAGTTAAAGAGGAAATTATAGAAAGAACAAAGGATGCAGAGGTTTTAATTCTTGCAAATCAGGCTTTCCCTGATGAATATATAAATGAGTGTCCAAAACTTAAATATATATCTGTTGCCTTTACAGGAGTTGATCATATGGGTATAAAAGCCTGCACTGAAAGAGGTATAAATGTGTCCAATGCAGCGGGCTATTCAAATCATGGCGTTGCAGAACTTGCCATTGGCTTTATGATTTCTACTTTAAGAAATATAATACCCTGTGATATTGCAGTAAGAGGTGGAAAAACTAAGGATGGGTTAGTTGGAAATGATTTATTTGAAAAAACTGTAGGTGTAATTGGAACTGGTGCAATTGGTATGCTTGTAGCTAAGCTGCTCACAGCTTTCGGCTGCAAGGTTATTGCCTATGATACCTCAAAAAGAGAAGAGGAAGCTAGAAGTATTGGAATGAAATATGTGGACCTAGATACCCTACTTAAAGAAAGTGACATAGTTACAATACATGTTCCTTTATTTGAAAGCACAAAAGGTCTTATAGGAAAGAGAGAAATAAGCTTGATGAAAAAGAGTAGTATACTAATTAATACTGCTAGAGGACCTATTGTTGACAGCCTAGCTCTAGCTGAGGCCTTAAAGGAAGGCAGAATAGCAGCGGCAGGTATCGATGTATATGAAACAGAGCCACCAATCGATGTAAATCATCCACTCTTAAATGCTCCACATGTAGTAGCAACACCACATGTAGCTTTTGCTACAAAGGAAGCCCTTTATAGAAGAGCAATAATTGCCTTTGACAATATAAAACAATGGATGGCAGGAGAACAAATAAACAAAATAATATAATACAGATAAGATCTAATGAACTAAACAAACTAAGGCTGGATTGAAAAGCCTTAGTTTGTTAGGAGGAAATTGAAATGGAGTATGTCAGGTTTGGAAAGACAGACAGATTAGTTAGCAGAATTGGTTTTGGTGGTGCAGTGGCAGGACTTAAGAATTACTTGGGAAGTTATGATCCTAAAAATGAAGAGGATAAAAGTGGCGTGATTAAAGCTATCCTTAAAGCATTTGAACTAGGGATAAATTATTTTGATACAGCTCCTGGATATGGGAATGGGGAAAGTGAAAAGATTTTTGGAGAAGCTTTATCTGGCGTAAAGCCTGAAGATATATTCTTAGCTTCTAAGGTTGGAGAGTGGGATAGAGATAAGGTATTATATTCTGTAGAAAACAGCCTTAAAAATCTTAAGAGAGACTACTTTGATTTGCTTCAAATTCATGGCTCAAGCTACACAAAAGAAGCAAGTTATGACATATTAAAAGAAGGCGGAATGCTGGATATAATGGAGGACTTAAAAAGACAAGGGATTGTAAAATTTATTGGCTTTACCAGCGAGGATAACAATGAAGGGGTGTATGATTTTATAGCCTCAGGAAGATTTGATACAATTCAGCTCTGTTATAATTTCATATTTCAACATCCTTATGAACCTAGTAGACCCTTTGGCAGTTTATATAAAGCAGAAGAGAAGGAACTTGGTATAGCTATTATGCGTTCTACCACCTCAGGTACCTTTCAAAAATGGATAAAGCTTGTAAACCCTACTAACACTTTTGATTATACAAGAGCATTAATTCAGTTTGTTCTATCAAATCCCTTAGTGGACGTAGCACTTATAGGTATGAGGACAGCTAGTATGGTTGAGGAAAATGTATCTATATTAGGGGACACAGCTGGACGTATATCCTTAGATTATCTTCATGAAAGATATATTTAATTTAGGGGGGAAATAATGAAGGAAGTAAGATTCGCTTTTGTTGGTTGTGGTAATTTTACATATAACGTAATATATGATTATATAAAGAACCTTCCTTGTAAGCTGGTGAGTGTTTGTGATCTAGACTCTGAAAAGTTAAAAAGATTTACTGAAAGATATCAAGTAGCAAATTCATATCATGATTATAACGAGATGTTCTCAAAGGAAAAACTAGATGCTGTTATTTGTATAGCTGATGCAAAAACTCACTATGAGGTTGCGAAGGCGGCATTAGCTAGGGGAATAAGTATATTTATAGAAAAAGCTCCAACCACAAGTAGTATTGATGCAAAAGAACTATTAGAGCTTCAGAAAAGCACAAAGGCTTATGCTCAGGTAGGCTTTAATAGAAGGTTTGCTACCGCCTATATTATGGGAAAGGAAATAATTAAAAGTCCTGAATTCGGTAGGAAAACCATGTATCTAGCTAAATATAATTCCTCAGAATATAGCTCTGAGGAGTATTTTATATTAAATCATGTTATTCATCATTTGGATATAGCAAGATACTTTCTAGGAGAGATAAAAAATATTCATACAAATACCATAAGAATAAGTAGTAAAAAAGTAGGATATCATATATCCTTTGTGGCAGAGGACGGTACTATAGGAATCCTTCAAACAAGCTCTCTTCAGTATGAACCTTATCCTATGGAAAGAATTGAGATTACAGGTGTTGGGAAAAACATTATAATAGATAACGTAAAAAGCCTTGAATATAACAGACCTGGGGGAAAAAAGGATGAACTTTCTGGTATCTGCCTTTCCGAAGGTGGAGATTCCTTAGTTTGGAAACATAATCAAGGACATTCTTCCCTTTATAGTCATTATGGTTTCGAAAGAGAGTTTGCCTTTTTTATTGATGCAGTTTCAAAAGGAACATTTGAAAAGGAAAGTTTAAGGGATACAGTTAAAACTATGGAGTTATATGAAAGCTTTAAAAGTAGCCTTAGTTAAGGCTCGCATTAAGTAAGGCTCGCCTTAGTTAATAAAATATAGGGGGAATAATCATGGCAAATACCTATTGGTACAATAAGCAACTAAGAATGGTACAGACGGTTCTAAGGGAAACAGATATCATAAATTATGATGCAGATAAGGTTGTAGCTTACTTAGATTCAGTAAGGGCAAATTGTATTATTGTAAATGGAGGAGGCGTTGTTGACTTTTTCCCTAATACTTTAGAACTATCAAATGTTAATCCCTTTATGACTAAGGAAAATATGCTTGGGGATTTAGTTAAAAAAGCTCATGAAAAGGATATAAAGGTTATGGTGCGAGTAGATTTTCGTGGAGTAGATAAAGCTAGATATGAAATGAAGCCCCATTGGTTTACTTTAAAGGAGGATTTAAGTCCTAAGCTAAATCCACAGGGATTGTATCCCCCTTGCTATAATAGTGAATATGCGAATGAACATGGAGTTCGTTATATCAAGAATATAATGACACTTTATGATATAGATGGAGTGTGGGAAAACTCTGTGGGCTTTGGAGTAGGACCTTGTTATTGCATGCGCTGTAGGAAAAAATATAAAAAGGACCTTGGGAAAGCTATCCCGAAGGGAACAGATTATTATTCAAAAGATTTTGATGAATACAGAGTATGGAAGGCAAAATGTGCGGATGATCATTTAAGGCTTTTACGAGATAGTGTTAAAAGCTTTGGAGAGGATAAAGCCTTTTGCGCTGAAATATTTGGTATGTTTCATGCAAAGGGTACAAAGGATACTGGTATAGATCTATATAATGCTAAGGAACATTTTGATTTTTTAGTTAGTCCAACTTTTTTAACAGTGCATAATCCTAAAAGTAATTATGATATTTTATCCTATGGGGCCTCCAGTATTAGATTTATGAAGGCAATTCATAGGGATAAACAAGCAGTAATGCTTTATGGAAATAACGGAACATTATGGAGATATGTTAAGGACCCTACAGTTGAATCAAAAATATGGCTTTGGGAAGGTGTTAGCGTGGGAGCTAACTTTTGGAATTGCATGTTCAATGGACAGTATCCAGGTGGAACCTATGATAATAGAAATGCTTATATGGAAAAGGAAATATATAGCTACTTAGAAGATAATGAAGCCATTCTCGGGAATCAAATACCAGCACAAGATATAGGAATTTATTTTTCTAAGGCAACCAGAGATTATTTTGGTAGTGATGATGAGGATAAGGATGGTTATGGGGTTTATATAAAGGGAGTTGAAAGAGTTCTTCTTGAAAATCATCATCAATATAGCTTTATTCCTGATATTGATTTTACCTTAGAGAAGATAAAATCTTTAAAGGTTCTTATACTTCCTAATTGTGCTTGTATATCTAATGAACATATAGAAACAATTAAAAGCTATGTAAAAGAGGGGGGGGGACTAATAGCCTCCTATGAAACCTCTTTGTATGATGAAAGAGGAAACAAAAGAGAAGATTTTGCTTTAGGTGAGCTCTTTGGATTAAGCTATACAGGTATTAAAAAAGATACTGCTATGGATTCTTATCAATGGATTGAGGATAAAAACCATCCAGTCTTAGAGGGAATAACTGATACTTCCTTAGTTATTAATGGAGGTAATACCTTAATTTGCACAAAAGAAAATAAGGATTACACTAGTGTTTGTAGCTATATTCCTCAAATTTATAACCAGCCTCCTGAAAAGGCTTGGATAAGGGAAATGCAAACGGAATTTCCAACTATAATTGCTGGAAGGTACGGCAAAGGGCGAGTAATATATTTCTCTAATGAACAAGATAAGCTATGCCATACAAATGGTCATGAAGATTACACCACCATATATAATAACTCTATAAAATGGGCAGGAAAAGGGAGATTATCTATTAGTTCTAATGCGCCTGAGAGTGTCCATGTAGCACTAACAAATAATAATAAGAATGAAGGACAATATGTTCTTTCTTTAGTTAATCTTACCTCAGCACCAAGACGCCCTATCAAAGAAATTCTTCCAGTTTATGACCTTAAAATAGAGCTTAAGTTAGGTAAAAAACTAGCAGACTATAAGGTGTTAAAAAGTCAGGGTAGAATTGAGGTAACTTATGAAGATGATATTATAAAAATATTTGTAGAAAAGCTTCAGGATTTCACAAGCATATATATTAATACTTTGTAGGAGGCTTAAAAATGAACATTCCAAAGCTTATTAAGGTTAAACAGAACTTCAAAAGAGAGCATATTGAAGATATTGAAAAAAAGGTTATAGAGGAAATAGAAAAATCAAACCTTACAATTAAAAAAGGAGATAGGATTGCTATTGCAGTAGGTAGCAGGGGAATCGCAAATATAGCTAAAGTAGTAAAGGCAACCGTGGCGAAAGTAAAATACTTAGGGGGAGAACCTTTTATTATCCCCGCTATGGGAAGCCATGGTGGAGCTAATGCAATAGGCCAGAGAGCGGTACTAGAGGGTTATGGTGTTACAGAAGAATATATAGGGGCTCCTATTGTTTCCTCTATGGAGATAGTAGAGCTTCCTAGTGATGGTATAGGAAACAAAGTTTATATGGATAAAGCTGCATTTGAAGCCTCCGGCACAATAATAATAAATAGAATTAAGGTGCATACAGACTTCCATAGTATCACAGAAAGCGGCCTAATTAAAATGTGCGTTATTGGACTTGGAAAGCATAAGCAAGCTTTAGAAATACACAGACACAGAATTTATGGCTTGAAAAACATGATACTACCTACAGCAAAACAGGTTTTAAAGCATGGGAATATAATACTAGGGATAGGACTTGTTGAAAATGCTTATGATGAAACTGCAATAATTAAGGCTATTAGACCAGAGGACTTGATTGTTGAGGAACTAAAGCTCTTAGATTATAATAGAAATAATATGCCAAGCCTTCCAGTAACTAAGCTACATGTTTTAATGGTGGATGAGATGGGAAAGGATATTAGCGGGGTAGGTATAGATACTAATATTATTGGTAGAATCGGCATTAAGGGTGAAGATAATGGGCTTATTGAGATAATAAATATTGTGGTAGGTGATTTAACAACAGCTTCCCATGGTAATGCTTTAGGTATGGGTCTTGCAGATTTTATCACAAAAAAGCTACATGATAAAATAGATTTTCAAGCTACTTATGAAAATGTCATAACTAGCACCTTCTTAGAAAGAGGAAAGATGCCAATTGTTGCACCTAATGAACTTATAGCCTTGAATTATGCCTTAAGAACCTGCGGTCCTATTGAGATTGAGGAAGCAAGGATTATAAGGATAAAAAATACCTTAAAGCTTAGTGAAATATATGTTTCAAAGCCAGTATATGAGGAAATTAAAGATAAGGACAATATAGAAGTAATTGGAGAATATAAAAACGTATTTGATTCAAAGGGCGAATTTATCAGCTTTTAAAGGGGAAATTAATGATAAAGCTTATAATTATAGCGGACGATCTTACAGGAGCACTAGATACCGGGGTTCAGTTTTCAAAAGAGGGCATTAAAACTCTAATTACCACAGACCTTAATCTAGATTTAAAAGCACTAGATGAGGAAGCTCAGGTGGTAGTTTTTGATACTGAAAGTAGGCACATTAATATGAGTTTAGCTTATAGTTTAGTTAGCACCTTAGTTGAGATGGGACTAAGCTTAGGAGTTGAGTTTTTCTATAAAAAGACGGATTCTACTTTAAGGGGGCATATAGGCTCTGAGCTTTCTGCTATACTTGATATTACTTGCGATAACCTTATGTTTATTCCGGCTTTTCCAAGTAATAAGCGAACAACTAAAGATGGAAAGGTATATGTAAATGATACCCTTCTTCATAAAACGGATTTTGCTAAGGATCCTTTAAATCCAATAAAAAGTAGTTCAATTAAATCTATAATAAGAGAGGAAAGTAAGGGTTCTATTACTCTTGTTAAAGCTAACACTCTAATTGATATAGAAAAAGAAGGTATATATGTATTTGATGCAGAAACAGAGGAGGACCTATTTTCAATAGGGGAATATCTTAAGTCTAAAGATAAATTAAAGTTTACCTCAGGCTCTGCAGGTTTTGCTAGGGTACTTTCTAAAATTATAGACTTTAAGAGGACTCCTACTAAAATGCCTTGTTTTAAGGGTAGCACTTTAATCATTAATGGCAGTGTAAATAGCCAGTCGTTAAAGCAAGTATCTTATGCCAAAGAATTAGGCTATGGGAGTATTAATATTTCACCAGAGGAATTATTTAAAAGGGATTTCATCAGGGCTATAAAGGAATATAAAGCTTTTGATGAGGAAAAACCCTTTATAATTAATACAATTACTGAAAGAGAGGGCATAATAGAATATTATAGCTATGGCGAAAAGATAAATTTAAGTAAAGTTGAAATAAGTAAGGTAATATCAGAAAACCTTGGTATTTTGACAAAGGACCTTTTAAGAGAAAAAAAGACAGCTAATTTAGTTGTTTTCGGGGGAGATACAGCTATAGAGATATTGAATAATTTAAATATCAAAGGGATTTATGCTTTAGGTGAAATACTTACAGGAGTGGCGATAGCTTCCTTAGGCGAGGTAATGTTTATTACTAAGGCAGGTGGCTTTGGTGATACAAATTTATTAGAGCTTATAATAGCACATATAAAAGGGAGGTTATGATATGATTATTGGAATTACCATGGGAGATCCCAGTGGGGTTGGACCAGAATTAGTATTAAGAGCATATAAAGAAGATGAATTAAAGGGTTCCTATATTGTGGTAGGAGATTATGAAATATTAGATTATTGTAATAGAAAATTAATGCTTCAAGTCTCTTTAAGAAAAATCAGATCTATAAAGGAATATGAAGAGGGAAGCTTAAACATATTGGATATGGGCATTATGAAATTAGAGGAGCTCAAAATTGGTGAAATATCTAAAAAGGCAGGATATGCAGCCATGCAATACGTAAAAAAGGCAACGGAGCTAGCGTTAGAAGGGGAGATTATTGCGGTTGTAACACTTCCTATGAATAAGGAGGCGACAAGGCTTAGTGACCCTAACTTTTCCGGGCATACAGGGTATATAGCAGCCCTTTGTAAAGAAGATAGTTATACAATGATGTTAGCATCAGATAAACTTATGGTTACCCATGTTAGCACCCATGTTTCTATGGAGAATGCTGTTAAAGCTGTGAAAAAAGAAAGAGTATATGAGGTAATAAAACTAACCTATGAGGCTTTAAAAAGGTTAAAAAAAGATCCTAAAATTGCAGTGGCAGGATTAAATCCCCATGCAGGAGAAAATGGTGCTTTTGGCAGAGAAGAGCTAGAAGAAATTATACCAGCCGTGGAAAAAGCTAAAAAGGATGGCATAAAGGTTGAAGGGCCAATAGCTCCAGATACTGTGTTTCTAAAAGCTTATAAAAAAGAGTATGATGTGGTAATATGTATGTATCATGATCAAGGACATATACCTATGAAACTCTTAGATTTCGAAGGTGGGGTAAATGTAACCTTAGGCCTAAAGATAATAAGGACCTCAGTGGATCATGGGACAGCCTTTGATATAGCATATAAAGGTATAGCTTCCACCAGAAGCTTAGTGGAGGCATATAATTTTGCAGTTAAGCTTGCAAAAAGCTAATATACAATAAGTGAAGTGATGTAGTTGAAGGATCAAGTAATATTCCATATTGATGTAAATTCAGCGTTTTTGTCCTGGACAGCGGTACATAAGTTGAAGCTGGGAGACGAAGAGGATATAAGAAATATACCCTCTGTTATCGGTGGTGATGAAGAAAGCCGAAGAGGGGTGGTCCTTGCTAAATCCAATATGGCTAAGTCTTTTGGTATTATAACTGGTGAGAGCCTGTTTGTAGCAAGAAAAAAATGCCCCGGTCTTAAGGTCTTTTCTTCTTCCTTCAAGATATATAATTATTACAGTGAAAAAATGATGGAATTAATACAGGGTTATTCACCTATGTTTCAACAGTATTCAATAGATGAGTGCTTTTTAGATGTAACCAATGACTTGAAAACCACACCTATGGAGCTTGCCTCTGAAATAAAAAATGCTATTTATGAAACCCTAGGTTTTACAGTAAATATTGGCATATCTACAAATAAGCTATTAGCAAAAATGGCTTCTGAGTTTGATAAGCCAAACAAAGTAAATACATTATATCCTGAAGAGATTGAAACAAAAATGTGGCCTTTACCCGTAGGAGAACTTTTTATGGTAGGCAAGAGTGCCAATGAACGGTTTAATAAAATGTATATAAAAACCATAGGAGATTTAGCTCACCATGACGTTAATATATTAACAGAGAATTTTAAAAGCTATGGTAGGATGATATGGCAGTATGCAAATGGAATTGATGATTCTAAGGTATCTGTAGAGGCGAGTCAGATAAAAGTTATAAGCAATTCAACAACCTTAGAAAAGGATATAATTAAACAAGGAGAAGCAAATATAGTTCTTTTATCCCTAGCTGAAAATGTAGCTACCAGGTTAAGAAAAGCTAACAAATTTGCAGGAACTGTTTCTGTTATTATAAGAAGCAGTAGTTTTAAGGACTATTCTCATCAAAAAAGGTTAAGCAATAAAACTACTTCCACTCAAGAAATATATGAAATTTCCAAAGCCCTGTTTAAAGAAACATGGAAAAGAGAACCTATAAGACTTTTAGGGATACAGCTCTCTTCCTTAAGTGATGAGGGGGATAGACAGTTATCCTTATTTGAAGATAAAAAAAAGGGTACCATAGATAAGACCATAGATTCTATAAGGGAAAAGTATGGTGATAAGGCCATAGTAAGATCAATTTTTATAGATAAGAAAAAATAGTGGAGGTTTTGTTTTTAGGAATGAAGGGTGATGCCTATAGTTATGGCACGGTTAAGATGCTATGTAATTTAAGCTAGATTTATTTCCTAACATTATTGGATTACAAATTATGGCTGAGTAGGTTACAATTTTATGATATAATTATTTACATATTATTTATTGGAAGGAAGATGCAAATGCAGTATGTGGATTATGGAAAGACAGGAATAAAGGTCTCAAGATTTGGACTTGGATGTATGAGATATCCTAGTGATAAAACGGAAGCTATAAAAATGGTAAGGTATGCATTAGATAATGGAATAAACTATTTAGATACAGCTTATGTCTATGGAGATAGTGAGATTATAACTGGTGAAGCTCTTAAGGAAGGATACAGGGATAAAGCAATAGTGGTAACTAAAAACCCTACTTGGGAAATAAATAAAACCGCTGATTTTGAAATGTTTTTAGATAAACAGCTAAAGAGATTAGGCGTGGATTATATAGATGTCTATTTGCTTCACAATTTATCATATAATAATTGGCTAAAGGTGGAGCAATTTGATGGCTTAACCTTCTTAGATAAAATGGTTCAAAAAGGTAAAATAAGGCATAAGGCTTTTTCTTTTCATGGAACGTTATCTGCCTTTAAAAATATTGTGGATAGCTATGACTGGGAAATGGCACAAATTCAGCTTAATATTTTAGATGAATTTGAGCAGGCAGGCGTAGAAGGTCTTAAATATGCCCATGAAAAAGGAATGGCAGCTGTAATAATGGAGCCTCTTCGTGGAGGTCATATAATAAATAATGTACCCAATGAGGTATCTTCTTTAGTAAATTCCTATAAAGAAAAGAGATCCTTATTGGAATGGGCTTTTAGGTGGCTTTATAACATGCCTGAAGCGGATGTTATTTTAAGCGGAACTAGTTCTCTTGAGCAACTTAAAAAGAATATAGAAATATTTAATGAGGCTAAGGCAAATGTAATGACATCTGAGGATTTGAAGCTAATAAAAGATATTAGGGAAGCCTTTGAGGAGAAGAAAAGTATTGGATGTACTGGTTGTAGATACTGTATGCCATGTCCAAAAAACGTTGATATCCCACAAATATTTAAACTATATAATAGCGCTACCCTTATGAGCACTCATTGGGTGGACAAGGAGATGTATACTAGCAACATAGTTCCAGCAGGGCTTGGGGCAGACCAATGCATTGAATGTGGAGCTTGTATGAAACATTGTCCGCAAAGTATACGCATACCTGAAATGTTAAAGGTAGCACACAAAGGTTTATTATAATAAATAAAATATATAATGGGGAGCTTATTTAATATGATAAAAGTCCATAGACTTTCTTTTAGTTTTATATTAATACTGTGCATATTATCATCATATGGCTGTAATAAAATTGAAAAAGGAAAGATGAGTAGTCAAATACATATAAATCAGCTAGGCTACAAAGTAAAGGACAAAAAGGAAGTAATATTTAATAATAATCCAGATAGCTTTAAGGTAATCAATTCATCCAGTGGTAAGGTAGTCTTAGAAAAGAGTATATCAAAGGGTAAAAAGGATATCTCCTCAGGGGATGTGGTTTATTCTGGAGATTTCACTGAGGTAAACACACCAGGAGAGTATTATATACAAACCTCTGATGGAAAATGCTCCTATGAATTTGCAATAGGAGATAAGGTTTATGATTCCATAAATAATGCTCTTATTAAGGGCCTTTACCTGCAAAGATGTGGAATGGCATTAGATAGTAAATATGCAGGGATATGGGCACATGATGCTTGTCATACTGCAAAGGCGGTTCTTTATACAGATGAAAGTGTGGAGCTTGATGTAAGTGGAGGGTGGCATGATGCAGGGGATTACGGGCTTTACACAGTAACTGCAGGTAAAACCTTAGCGGATATGCTCCTAGCATATGATTTTTTCCCTAACTCCTATAAATCAAAAATAAATATTCCGGGTAGTAGCTCCATACCAGACATATTAACAGAAGCGGAGTATGAGTTAACATGGCTATTTAAAATGCAAAGTCCAAGTGGTGGAGTATATCATAAAGTTACTACAGCAAGTTTCCCAGACTTTGTGATGCCCAACGTAGATTTGGGTACCCGGTATGTACTACCGGTATCCTCTACAGCTACCGGTGATTTTGCAGCGGTTATGGCCTTAGCCTCTAGGATATATGCTCCCTTTGATAAAGGTTTTTCTGATAATTGCTTAACTGCAGCAAAAAAGGCTTGGGATTTCTTAAAGAGTAATCCGAGCCCTATATTATTTAAAAATCCTGAGAGAATTAGTACTGGAGAATATGGAGATGATTCGGATATTGATGAAAGGTTTTGGGCAGCTTGTGAGCTTTTTAGAACTACAGGTGATTCTGAATATAATTATGAAGCAAAGGAATTAGGGAACAAGCTATCCGATTTTACAAGCTTTGGATGGCAGAATATGAGTGGATATGGAGCTACTGCTTATATGTTTGCAGAATCTACTTTAAGGAATCCTGACCTATATGCTAAGATTAAAATTAATTTTGCTATTATAGCAGATAAACTTGTGGAAACAAGTAGCCAGGATGGTTATAATGTAACCTTAGCTTCTAATGAATATGTTTGGGGAAGCAATATGAACGTGTTAAATAATGCCATGCTACTTATTATTGCAGATAAGTTAAAGGCTACTACGAGCTATAAAGTGGTAGCAACAAATCAATGGAATTACATATTCGGTTTAAATTCCTTAAATAAAAGCTTTGTAACAGGTTTTGGGGATAATTCTGTAAAGCACCCTCACCATAGGCCTTCTGAAAGCGGAGAAGTAAACAAACCGGTTCCAGGGCTAATAGCAGGGGGTCCCAATAGTGGACTACAAGATGACATAGCAAAATCTCAGCTTGGAGGAGAACCAGCTGCTAAATGCTATTTAGATGATTCTAGTGCATACTCATTAAATGAAATATGTATATGTTGGAATTCACCTGGTATTTTTGTATCAGGCTTTGTAAACAGTAATTAGAAATATTAAAGGGGGAGTTGCACAATTAAATTGTGCAACTCCCCCTTTGATTATTTGATTAAAGCTCTTGAAGTATGCTTTATTACTCTCAATTTAGTACTTAAGATAGTGGTAGTTATGCCAATAATTACAGCTAAGACTACCAATGGTGTAAAACCTAGCTTTTCGATAACCAAACCAGCAAAATAGCTTGCTATAGCGAGCGGACATAATATTACCGAATTAAGGATAATATATTCAATTCTATTTTGTTCTCCTACCACGTCTAATAAGTAATTAGTGTAACCAAGCCAACCGCAACCTTTTGCACCTACCAGTATACAAACCAAACACATCAAAGGGAAAGTTAAAGGAATGGACTTAAATATGATACAAAATAGAGTTATAGATGATAAGGTCAAGCCTACAATCTCTACAATTAATATTACATTTCTATTCCCAAACTTATGACTAATATTACCCAGCAATATACCTCCTATGGCTGTCCCCAATACCTGAAATACTATAAGAGTGGATACTTGATATGCATTAAAGCCAAGTATGTTTTTTGTTAAAACTATTATAAAGGGTAATAATAAATCCCCAAATTTTGAAATAGCTTGTATAAAGTTCATATATTTATAATTCGAATTTTTATTTAAAAAGCTTGGAAGAATAACAAAATAATTTACTACAGAAACTTTAGCTTCACTTATTTTTCTTGGCACATCTCTAACTGGAACAATTGTTAAAGCCGAGCATAACAGTATTATACCCCCCATTGCAAATATTAGAGTATAGCGTAGATTATTATTTATATGGTTATTATCTAATATTAGTTTTATTATATAACTACAAAAGAAAGAAGTTATTCCACCTATAAATTGTTGAAGCCCATGGAGTTGACCTCTTCTATTTCCTGAAATTGTCCTTCCAAAAATATCTGACCAGGCAACAGAGGATATTCCATTTATGGACCAGAAAGCACAATATAGAATTAAGAAAGAACTAAAAATAAATAAAGGATTTTTAGAAAAAAGCAATACAGGAATCATAAGAAGGGGCAATGGCCTAGATATAAGCAAAGTTATATGTAAGAATCTTGCCATATCCTTAGTTTTAGAAACAAAGGGACCAAAAAGTAATCTAGGAAGTAATTTTGAAACTGCAAGAAGTGTTATAAAGAGTCCAAGGAGCTGCATGCTGCCAGTATATGCATCAACAAATATAGGGAGTACAGTGCTTTCGCCTATAAAAGCCAGACCTAAAAAAAATAAGGATCCTTCCATTGTCATATGGATAAAATTTTTGTTGCTTAACTTTTTATCGATCATAGTTTATTCCCCCAGTGGTGCATGATATTAACCCTTATTAATGTATTATAATTAATAAGAAAGATTTAGTAAATGTCTTATGTTATAAAGTTATAGTATTTTTTAGTTAATATTCATATAAAATTAATATATTTATTATTGTATTAGGTGAGTCATTTAGTTATAATTATATATGTAAAAGGGAATACAAAAATTATATTACTTCAGGGGAAGGAAGGTTCAGCATGAATATTGCATTTTTTTTGACGCCTAAAAGGGAGATCATTTATGAAAGTATGAATACCACCATGAGGCAAACCTTAGAAAGAATGGAATACCATAGATATACAGCAGTTCCTATTTTAGATGGAGAGGGTAAATATGTAGGAACCTTAACACAAGGAGATCTATTATGGAAGCTGAAAAATAATCCGGAAATTACTTTTAAGAATTTAAACAAGATCCGAGTTCAGGATATAACTATGAGTGTTGTAAATAATCCAGTTCGTATAGATTCAAACATGGAAGATTTATTTTCTATAGCTGTAAGCCAAAATTTTATTCCAGTGGTGGATGATAATAATATATTTATAGGAATAATAAAACGAAGTGTAATAATGAATTATTGCTATGAGATGTTATTTAAAAAGACGGCAAAAGAAGCCTAACAATATTTAATACTAAGTATATACTTAGAAAAATAATATAAAAACAGTGATACTATTGCTATGTGGCAGCGGTGTCACTGTTTTTATTATTTTTTGAAAACATAAACTACCTCATCCAGACAAAATGTAGTAAACTATACTTAGACTTTAAGATTAAATCTAATTTAATCTAAAATAAAATTGAAGGTGCAAAATGAGTTTGAAAACAACCTATCAGTATTCTTTTTTCGTGTACCCTTTTTTGGTGACGCATGGAAGATATAAGGACTTTATTAGCAAGTTTTTAAAGGATGAACAAACCTGGGACTTTAAGTTATTAGAGGATACAGATGAGTTGGATACCCATGCTTATTTTCTACCATATGTTAAGAAATTCTTATTTCCAACCTTATATTGGTCAAAGGAGTATAAAGACAGATATAAGTCTTTAAAAATTGAAAAAAAGATTGATATTATAAGTAGTCTTACTTGTACTAAATTTGACTACAAGCTTAAAAGTGACAGTAAAAATTATAAGCTTAATAAAAAAGGGATAAGTTTCAACATAAATAACATAGAGTTAATTTGTTTTGATGCAGGTATCTGCTTTTTAATCCTAAAAACTAAATTAAATGGAGATATAATAAATTCAGGGGATATATTAGATTTTAATTATAAGTTTAGAACAATTAATCCAAGATATCAAAGAAAGAAGAAGACTGAAGGCATCTTTGTATTGAACGACGAATTTTCAGAGGTTGAGGATCTTTCAAGCTTTATTGATAATTTATTATACGGTTATGAAGATTTAGAAGCTGAAAATATTTATTTTGATCGATTATTCACTTATGCTTATATGTGCCTAGATAAAAGCGAATGGAATGAAGAAAGAGAACTAAATGAAATCATCAATGAATTTTACAAATTTCAATATGTGTTGCCAAACAGTTTTGATTCTACCTTTGATCAAGATTTTAAAGGAATGAAGGATAATACATATTCCAGATGGAAATATTCCATATATGGATTTTCAAGAGAATCTGGTGTTGTTTTTGCTTCCGACAAGGAAAATTTTAATATAGAAAAGCTTCCATTATATTATGAAAGTATGTACTTTTATGTATTTTTATTGGCGTTTTATCAGCGAATAGCATTGATACTTTTTTCTCAGGAGTTAATGAATAGTGGAAGAAATAAAATAGATGATTTAAAGGAAAGATTTACTAAATTCACCCATTTTAGCTGGTTCAGTCAGATTACAAATTCTGAACAGGGTATGGATATATGGAAAAAATGGCAAAAGGCTTTTGACTTACCTGAGCTTTTTGATGAGGTACAAAAGGAGTATTCGGAATTTTACGATTACACTGTAGCCAAGGGCCAAGAGAAAATTAATTCGCTTCTTATTGTTATATACATAATTAGCCTTATTTTTTCTGGAATGATTCTGCTTGCTGATTTTAAAATAGTAGATGGGAATAATAACTATGCAAAAATATTTCTTGTAGGGATGATAATTATAACGGCTGGATTATATCCTTTGCTTTTACTTTTTAAGCTTATTAGTAAAGAAATCTTTAAAATTATCAAAAACATCTGAAGCTTACTATATTTAGGTTGAATTATATTTCATATATTGTTATAATCTACATTAAACTTCTATTTATTTACAATGAATTTCAGGGGGGAAAGATGAAATTACTTCCTTATCTATCCTTAATAGCTGCAATTTTTTATATATTAGTAGGTATTTATATTTTTTTAGAGAATTCTAAGCAAAGAATCTCTAGACTTTGGCTTTTTTTGTGTTTTTCTTTAGGGATCATATCCTTTTTTGATGTATATCTATATCAAAGCGAAACAAGTATAAAGGGCTTTTTAGCTGTTATTTGTAATGGAGGAATATATTTAGTTTTCCCATTAATACTACAGCTCTTATTTGCTGAGTATTTTGGTAAATTTAAACATAGGTATTCCTATGCTTTTTTATATTTACCAGCTGTAATAATGGTTATTAACTGGATAAGTATTTCTAACTCGAATTTTAATTTGTCAATTAAAATAAATCAAATAAGCATTATAATTGCAATCGTTATTTGGGCAACGTACTCTTTTATTTATTATTTATTATTATTTTTAGGTTTTAAGAATGTTAAAAAAGTAAAGATAAGAAAACAAATTAAAACCTTATTCATATCTGGGATAGTAGGTACATTGGCTTTAACAGTTAATATTGGTTTTACAATTATGTCTGATTTTAAAATACCAATTTTGGATAATTTAACGCTTTTATCTTGGTTCCTAGGGGTAGGCATTGCTAAGTATAAATATAAATTTCTAAGTAAAGATGATGTTATAAATCCAGAACTAATATTGGATAATGTAACGGATTTAATAATAGTAACAGATAGTAATGGTAGGATAGTAAATATTAATTCTAGAGCTCAGGAGGTTTTGGATTATGAGCAAGAAGAAGTTTATGGAAAGGATTTGGACTTTTTATTTAATAGTGAACTAGGAAGATTTATTTTCCCATTAATAGATAAAGCAGAGAAACATTATTTCAAAAAAGAACTTAACATTATGACAAAGAGAGGGGTAGAGATACCTGTGAGCTTCATAGGCTCAAAAATTCAAGATAAGTTAATGGACAACCTAGGAATTTTGATTATTTGTCAGGATATAAGCACTATTAAAAAGTTGGAAAGGGAAATAGCAGATAGAATAAATGAAGAAAAGGCCTTAAGATATCATGGTATGCATGATGCACTTACAGGTATATATAATAGAGGCTATTTTGAAAATGAGATCGATAAGTTGACTAAGCTTGAGTATTTTCCTGTTTGTATAATATTATGTGATGTGGATGGACTTAAATTAATAAATGACACTATGGGACACAGTAAGGGTGATGTACTACTTACTTTAGCGGCTAAGGTTCTAGAACAATCCGTATCTGACCAGGATGTAGTTTGTAGAATCGGTGGAGATGAGTTTGCAGTTATATTAACAAATACAAGTGAAGAGGATATAGCAAAAAAGGTTGAAAATATAATTGAGTTTTCAAGACTATATAATGCAGATTATAAGCAACTGTATTTAAGTTTATCTATAGGCTATTCAATTGCTTGGGATACCACCAAGGAAATAAGCGATATATTTAGAGAAGCAGACAATAATATGTATAGGGAAAAGCTAGGACATAGTCTTGCCGTGAGAAATAGAATTGTACAGGCTCTGATAAAAAATCTTGACACAAGAGATTTCGTTAATTTAGGCCATGTGGATAGATTAAAGAAGCATTGTGGTGACTTAGCAAGGCTTATTGGATTAAATGGCAGAGAATTAAATGATATAGAGCTTTTAGCCTCTTTTCATGATATAGGAAAAGTTGGTATTTCTGATGACATACTCTTTAAAGAGGATTCTTTAACGCAGGAAGAGAGAAATGAGATAAGACGACATAGTGAAATAGGCTATAGAATAGCACAATCTTCCCCAGAAATATCCCATATAGCTAGCTGTATATTAAAGCATCACGAATGGTGGGATGGAAACGGCTACCCTTTAGGTTTAAAGGGAGAAGAAATACCAATTCAGTCTAGAATTATTGCAATTGCAGATGCCTTTGATGCTATGACTTCAGAAAGACCTTATAGAAAAATAATATCTGAGAGCGCTGCAAAAGAGGAAATTAATAGATTGGCAGGAACTCAATTTGATCCAGGGTTGGTTGGCAAGTTTATAAGTATTTTATAATTAATGGGTAGCTTTATAGCTACCCTATTTAGTGTACACATTAAAAAGTGTTATAATGTAACAAAACATAATATAAGGGGCGCATATATTTATGAATTTACAGAAGGAAATATTAGATAAAGCAGAAGAAATAAAACAAGAAATAATAGATATCCGAAGAAGGATTCATGCTTATCCTGAGATAGGACTAGAAGAGTATGTTACCGCTAAATTTATTTCAGATAAATTAAAGGAACTTGGACTCCAGGTTAAAACAGGTGTAGGCCATACAGGTGTAGTTGGATTACTTATGGGGAAAAATCCAGGTAAAACTATCCTTCTTAGAGCAGATATGGATTGTCTTAAATTAGAGGAGAAAAATGAGGTAAGCTTTAAATCCACAAGGCCTGGTTTAATGCATGCCTGTGGCCATGATGGACATGTGGCTTGGCTTTTAGGTGCTGCCATAATACTAACTGAATTAAAAAAACATATTAATGGTAATATAAAATTTGTTTTTCAACCAAGTGAGGAAAATGCTACTGGAGCAGCTGAAATGATAAAGGATGGAGTACTTGAAAACCCAAAGGTTGATTATGCATTAGGTGCACATGTATGGCCCACTCTTCCTTCGGGTAAAATTGGCATGAAAAAAGGTGCCATTATGGCTGCTACAGCTTTTTTCAGAATAATAATTCATGGGAAAGGTGCTCATGCAGCTTCGCCCCATATTTCTATCGATCCTATATCACTTGGGGTACAAATATATACTGGGCTCCAGTTAATTGTGAGTAGAAGACTTGATCCTTTAGAGGCGGCAGTTTTAACCATAGGAAAATTTGAAGCTGGGACTGCTAATAACATAATACCTGACAATGCTATCCTAGAGGGCACAGTTAGAAGCCTAGCTCCTTATTTAAGCGAGAAGATAAATGCTATGATGGAGGAAGTTATAAAGGGAATATGCGACGCAAACGGAGCAATGTATGAATTTATTTATGATGAATATCATCCTGTATTAGTTAATGATCCAAAGGTAATTGATGCTTTGATGGAGGCCACAGTGGAACTATTAGGTGAGGAAAGTCTTGTAAGGCTAGATAAAGGAAGTATGGCAGGGGAGGATTTCTCAGCATTTTTACAGACAACTAAGGGGGCTTATATATGGATAGGAAATGAAAATGCCGACCTAGGTACAGATAAACCCTTGCATAGTAGCAATTTTAATATAGATGAGGATATATTGCCTATTGCGGCTGCGGCCTTAGCTTATATGTCCATAGCTTTACTAAATAAAATTAACCTCTAGGAGTAATATATGTTTAAGGATAAGAAATATAAGTATACAGCATATTATGCTGTAGCTGTAATAGTTTTATTATTAGTTTTAAATTATGCTTTAGTTAGCCTTAGAACGGGTACAATAGATTACAAAAAATTTACCAAGCTTCTAAGTGAAAAAAAAATATCTGAAGTTTCAATAGGAAAAGATAAGCTAATAGTAATACCAAAGCCTGATAGTGGTGAAGTTAAAAAACAATTAGTAACAGGTAAAATAGATGATCCAGAGCTAATAAATAAACTTGAGGCTTCTGGAGCTAGATATGGTATGGCGGTAGATGAAAATTCTTCTATAATAAGTATAGTCACAAACTGGGTTATTCCAATAATATTATTTTTGCTTATAGGAAGGATTTTTTTTGGAAGACTCGATAAAAAATTTGGGAGCGGAGTCATGTCCTTCGGAAAAAATACAGCTAAGTTATATGCTGAAAATGAGACGGGGAAAAGTTTTCAAGATGTAGCTGGGCAGGAAGAGGCTAAGGAGTCCTTAATTGAGATAGTAGATTTTCTGCACAATCCTCAAAGGTATACGGATATAGGAGCTAAGCTTCCTAAAGGTGCACTACTCGTGGGCCCTCCTGGTACAGGGAAAACATTACTAGCTAAGGCTGTAGCTGGAGAAGCTAAGGTACCCTTCTTTTCCTTATCCGGCTCTAGTTTCGTGGAGATGTTTGTGGGTATGGGAGCTGCAAGGGTTAGAGACTTATTTAAACAGGCAGAAGAAAAAGCCCCTTGCATTATTTTTATTGATGAAATTGATGCCATAGGTAAAAGTCGAGATAGTGGTTATCCAGGTGGAAATGATGAGAGAGAGCAAACTTTAAATCAGCTTCTTGCAGAGATGGATGGCTTTGATTCTTCTAAGGGAGTTGTTATTATTGCGGCAACAAATAGACCAGAGGTATTAGATAAGGCACTACTCAGGCCTGGAAGGTTTGATCGTAGAATCATAGTTGATAGACCTGATTTAAAGGGAAGAGAAGCAATACTTCGGGTTCACGTAAAGGGCGTAAAGATTGAGGATAATGTAGATTTAGAGGTTATAGCAAGATCTACTCCTGGTGCGGTAGGCTCAGATCTTGCAAATATTGTTAATGAAGCTGCTTTAAGGGCGGTTAAAGATTCTAGAAAGACTGTTGCGTTTCAAGACCTTTTAGAAGCTGTAGAGGTTATTATAGCAGGAAAAGAAAAGAAGGATAGGATTATGTCTTTTAAGGAAAAGAGAATTGTAGCTTTTCATGAAATAGGGCATGCTTTAACCGCTGTGCTAATAAAAGACTCTGATCCAATTCACAAAATAACAATAGTGCCAAGGACTATGGGAGCTTTAGGATACACTATGCAGCTACCATCAGAAGAAAAGTACCTTATATCTAAGGAAGAATTATTTAATAAAATAGTTATACTTTTAGGAGGAAGATCCGCAGAGGAAGTAGAATTTAACATAATATCCACCGGTGCCGCAAATGATATAGAAAAGGCTACAGAAACCGCTAGAAGTATGGTAGTTACATATGGAATGTCAGAGAAGTTTGATATGATGGGTATGGAGATAAAAACTAATATATACTTAGATGGAAGTGGGGTTATGAAATGTAGCCCAGCAACAGAAAAAGAAATTGACGATGAAATACTGGGTATTATAAAAAGTGCCCATAAAACTACCTTGAAACTACTTGAAGATAATAAAGATATATTGAGTATAGCAGCAGATAAGCTCATGGAAAAGGAAACTTTAACAGGAGCGGAATTTATGGAAATAATAGAAAGATAGGAGATTTGATAGAGTGGAAGCTTTTGAATTTAAACTAGAAGAAGATAAGCTAAAAGAGATAACTGAGATAATTAAGGAAGAGCTTTTAGAATATGCTAAGCAAAGAAAGGATATGACTGACTTTATTATAGATTACAGAAAGGGGGTTCTTGAAGAATACAGAGATGATGAAGATAGACTTATGGAATATTTTGATCATGAGATATTTGTAAAGGAAGAAGCCTTTAGGAATATAGACAATAGGCTTAAAGAACTTGTTATACTAGCTCCCTCCCCATATTTTGGAAGAATAGATTTCTTGGATTCTGAGTTTCAAGCTTTAGAAAAGTTGTATATAGGAAGATTTGGAATAATACCTAGAGGTAGTTATGAACCAATAGTTGTAGATTGGAGAGCACCAGTTGCTTCTATTTTTTATGAAGGCAGCATGGGGGAGGATTCGTATAATGCTCCTACGGGTAAGGTTAAAGTGGATGTTAAGCTAAAAAGACAGTATATAATAAAAAAAGCTAAGCTAAAGGGAATGTTTGATTCTGCTTTAGATGTTAAAGACGAGATACTTCAGCTTACCTTAAGTAAGAATGCAGGAGATAAACTTAAGGATATTATTATGACTATCCAAAAGGAACAGGATAATATAATACGTAAGCCCTATAATAAAACTGTTCTTGTAAATGGAATAGCAGGTAGCGGCAAGACAACCATTGCCTTGCATAGAGTTGCTTACCTTCTTTATAATTATAGAGATACTCTTGGAGATAAGGTTCTAATCCTTGGACCTAATTCAATTTTTATGGAATATATCGGGACCGTATTGCCGAGTTTAGGGGAGGTAGGAGTAAAACAGCTTACCTTTAATGAATTTGCTTATAATATTATAGCAGGCGAAGCCTTGATGACAGAGGAAGGAAAGCTATATGAGAAAAAGAAGTTACTTAAAAGTAAGGATATCAAAACAAAAGGTATATCTTTTGAGGAACTAGACTATTTATTAAATTGTATGAGCTACAAGGAATATATGGAAAAGGTATTAAGTGAAGATAAGGCTTTTCTGGGAATAGTTAAGTATAAAAATTCTTTAGAGTTTATTGAAAGCTTAGATAAAGAAATTAAATGCTACAATGAGGACTATGTGGGCGTAGAGCCTTTAGTTTATAAAGGGAAAGTTGTATTAACTGTGGAGGAGATAAGAGGTCTTCTAGCTGATTATATGAATTTACCTCTTCTTAGGCGTCTAAGAAAAGTAAGATCCATAATATACTTAAAGCTAAATAATGAAAGAGATGATCAAATAAGGGATATAAATGATAATTTTAAAGCTTCAATTTCTAAGCTTTCAGAGGAAGAAAAAAATGATGAAGAAAGTAATTTATTATATTTCAGAAGGGCTAAGATACGGGAAGTAATAAGAGAACTTATATTATCTAGAAAGAGCTTAGAATGGATGGCTATTCCGAGCTCTATACAAATATATAAAAAATATAATAAAGGTGAGCAACTAACTATAGATGACTTAGCTCCAATATTATATATTAAAGTAAAACTAGAGGGTGCAAGGCTAAAAAATGAGATAAAGCATATAGTAATAGATGAATTTCAGGATTATAGCATATTACAACTAAAGGTGATTGAAGATATAACAAAATGTAAATTCTTTACCTTAGTAGGGGATAGAAATCAGAGATTACTTCCTGAAAATGAAGATTCATTAGGTATAAATGAAGGAGATAGGCTTAGATTAGGTATAGAAGAGTTCAATTTGTATAAAAGTTATAGATCTACAGCGGAGATAATGCAGTATGCTTCTAAGTTCCTTAAAGATAAGGAAGAGGTAGCAAAGCAGGATTATATGGTAAGACAAGGAGATATAGTTACAGAGGAGTCCTTTGATAGCTTTTCCTTAATGGCTGATGCTATAAGTGAAACGATAGCACGACTCGAGGATGCTAAAGTGAAAAGTGAAGATGCTTATGAAAATATAGCAGTTATATGCAAAAATGATCTTGAGCTAGAAAGAATAAGAGCTTCCATGAATTCTAATACAAGAATAAAAGTTATAAATAGGGAAGATATAAATTATACTGGAGGAGTTGTCATACTACCATCCTATTTTTCTAAGGGCATGGAATTTGATGTGGTTATTATGGCTTTAGAGGATAAGGAAAAAGGAGATAAATTAAAGTATATTATGGCAACTAGAGCATTACATAAATTATATGTTTATTCCTACAAGCAAGATAAATGACAAATATAGAAATATATGATATCATAGAATAAAAATGTATGGAGGCTTTTATTATGGCTTTTAAAGATTCTTTTAAAGTTGCATTATCAACAATTGCTAAATCTGTAACTGAAGGTGCTGCAAATGTTTCTGCAAAGTCTGGTGAAATGATTGAGGTTGTAAAATTAAAGGGAACCGTTCATGCTGAAGAAGAAAAAATCAAAAAGATCTATGGTGAAATTGGGAAGCTCTATTATGACATTAAAAAAAATCCTGATGCGTCAGAGGAGGGAGCTTCAAAGCTTTTAGAGCTTGAAGATTCCATAGATGAAGCAAAGAAGGTCCTAGATGATCTGCAGGATAAAATACAAGAGGCTAAAAGTAAAAAAAATCAGTAAAAATTAAAACCACCAGGTAGGTGGTTTTAATTTTTTGATTTAGAGGTAAAATCTCGATCAAAGGTTATAACTGAATTATAGTTTGGGCCTAAGGCTTTTACGTCCGTATCTATAAAAGCTTTTAGAGCTCGTTGACCTTTTATAGAAAAGTCCGAATTGCTTTTTAATACCACATCGAAAACCAGATTTTTGTAAGTTTCAGTTCCCACAACTCTGAAATCATGAAAGGACTTTACTTCTTTATAACTTTTTAATATATTTATTATATCCTCTCGTATCCTTGCTACCTCTTCATTATCAGTATTTATAGGGTCTGTATGTATGATAATATATACACCCATAGCTTCATAAATATCCTTTTCTACTTTGTCTATTATCTCATGGATTTTGGATATTGATATATCACAGGGCACTTCTGCATGAACAGAAACCATGATTCTTGTTGGCCCATAATTATGAACTATTAAATCATGAACTCCAGATATATATTCATATTCCTTTAAGCGATTTATAATTTCCATTACAAAATCAGGATCTGCTGCTTCTCCAAGAATAGGGTTCAAAGTTTCCTTAGCTAATCTATAAGCAGAATACATGATAAATATTGCTATTAGTACCCCAATATATCCATCAACCGGAATATTACTGAATTTAGAAAAGAGAAGAGAAAAGGAAGCTCCTGCTAATATAAAGACATCATTTAGTGCATCTACAGAGGTAGCCTTTAAGGTCTCTGAATTTATTTCCTCGCTCAGATTTTTATTAAAGCTAGATAGCCATATCTTTGAGGGCATGGCTATAAGGAGAATGATAAAGGGAATAAGACTAAAGCTTACAACTGATGGATGGACTATCCTAGTGATGGAGGTTTTTATAAATTCATATCTGGTCCTATGTCAATAAAAAGTACAAATTAAAATGAGAAAGTTATTGTTAGAAGTTCCCTTAAATTTAAATTGCTATTGCTAGATTAAGTTTGGTTGCTTTTTCATATGCTATTTCAAACTCATCAGGTGACATATAGTTGCAATGGCTATGAATTCTTACTGTATTGTAAAATGCTTCAATGTATTCAAATACAAGGGCATATGCATGGTGGTGATTTTTGATTTTAAAACGGTTTATCCATTCACGTTTGATAATTGCGTGGAAAGATTCAATACATGCATTATCCCAGGGAAAGGCTTTCTTTGAATAACTGGTCGTCATGTTGGTAGTTGCCTTTTTATATTCATTGGAGATGTACTGGCTGCCTCTGTCACTGTGTATAATAACTGGATTAACCATTTCCCTGCTATCCTTGGCTTTATTAATTGTGTCTATAACACAGGCTACCTGGAGAGTCTCTGTAAGTGTCCAAGCTATAATTCTCCGAGAGTACAAATCCATAATGCTAGTAAGATATACAAAACCTGCATTTGTCCAAATATATGTGATATCTGTGCACCAAACTGTATTTGGAACAGATGGATTAAATTGCTCATCAAGTATGTTTTCAAGTTTGCTGCTGAAATCAGAATCTTTTGTAGTAATGGTATATGGCTTTATATACTGGGCTTTTATACCGAGTTCTCTCATATATTTTCCAACAGTACGTTCTGATATTTTTTCACCATCCTTTTGTATTTCTTTTGCGATTTTAGGAGCACCATAATTTTGGTATGATTGATCATAGATTTTCTGAATTCTTTCCTTTACAGACTGTATCCTCTTTTGCTGATTTGAAGGAAGGCGGTGCATCCATGCGTTATATCCCGATCGTGAAACGCCTAATATATTAAGCACTTTGCTGACAGAAACCCGGCGTTTTCCCTTGAGGTCTTCACATTCGTTTTGTACTTCAAGATAGATTGCTTCTGTCAATTTCCCAGAAAGCTTATTGCTTTTTTTAATATATCAAGTGCGTCCTTTGTATCACGAAGTTCACGTTTTAATAGTGAAATCTCCTTTTGTTCATCACTGCCGTAGTTACCAGAACCACGTACTTGAATTCCGTTTTCTTCATTGCACTCCCTCAGCCATTTAGACAAGGTACTACCTCCTATGCCAAGATTTTTGGCACAGCCTGTCAATGCAAGTTCCTTGTGATCTATATAATATTTAACAGCATCTTCTTTAAATTGTTTATCGTGTTGTTTTCTCATGATTAAGTCCCTCCATCTATTATTTTTATTGTAATACTTATCAGGAACTTTCTCAATTTCTATTGTACTATTTTTATTCTACCACCATACATTAGAATAAATTACTAAGCCGTTCAGGGTGGAACACTCATTTTCTTCCAGCAAGTAGAACTTGCCGGTAATCTTAATAAAGAAAGGATGACAAAATATGTTATATTCAATCGCGATAATTCTTGTAGTCTTATGGATTCTTGGTTTAGTTACATCGTATACTATGGGCGGATTTATTCATATTCTTCTCGTAGTTGCTATAATTGTGGTTTTGATAAAAGTAATTACTGGGAAAAAGGTACTTTAACCAAAGTATCAGAGAATGTAGAAAAAGGTAAGCAAAAGGTAGACAAGCTTATTAAAGATGATAAAACGAAACTCAAAGAATGAAAGGAGTATTATTATGCTAAACAAAGCCAAAACACTAAAGGGTTACAAATTGAACAGCCTTGAAGGGGAAATAGCGAAGGTAAAAGAATTCTACTTCGATGACCACTACTGGACGATTCGCTATCTGGTCGCCGACACAGGAAGCTGGCTTCAGGACAGGCAGGTATTGATCTCCCCGTATGCGCTGGCCGATGTGAATAAAGAGGAAGAAAACATTACCATAAATTTGACCAAAAGTCAGATTGAGGGAAGCCCATCTGCTGAATGTGACAAGCCCGTCTCACGACAATTTGAGGAGGCATACTACGGGTATTATGGATGGCCGGTGTACTGGGATGGACCATACACGTGGGGATCTTATCCAAGCATTGAGCGGGACCCCCAAAAGTGGACGGAATTCACCCAAGTCGAGGAAGAGTGGGATCCGAATTTGCGCAGCACTTACGATGTGAGTGGCCATGATATCCAAGCTATAGACGGCGAGATTGGCTACGTTAAAGATTTTATAATCGACGACGAGACGTGGACGATTCGTTATCTAATCATCGATACAGGGAGCTGGTGGCCGGGGAAAAAGGTCCTGGTTTCACCCCAATGGATCGAGCGAGTTAGTGGGAGCGAGTCGAAAGTATTCGTCAATCTTCTTCGCGAGACCATCAAGCAGTCACCTGAATACACTGACGAGTCTCTACTAAACCGTGATTATGAGATCGGACTGCATAAACATTACAATCGCCTGGGATACTGGGTCGATTAATTGGCTTCCAAAAGATTATATGAAAAAAGATGCTTTAGTCTTGAATAAGGAAAATATAAACTGCAATCCATGCATCAGGTCGCAGTTTATATTTATACTTTCTTTATAGTTTAGCTTTATAATACAGAAGTTATTTACGACTAATCTAGAATACAAATTGGAAAAAAAATTATCCCAAATGTCTTATTATATATTCAAATCGACTACTCTTTTAATAAATTTATCCTAAAAATTAAGGAGGATAGATTATGAAAGCACTATTTCTTGCCGGTGGTATGGGTACTAGGCTGCAACCGCTAACAGACAAAACGCCAAAACCTATGGTTCCTATTATGAATAAACCCTTACTAGAAAGGACCATGCTTAACCTTGAAAAATGTGGTATTACAGAAGTTGTTATAAGCACTTGTTATCAGCCAGAATACATAAAAGACTATTTCGACAATAGGGAAAATCTAAACTTGAAAATTGAATATACAGTAGAAGATACTCCAATGGGTACCGCAGGTGCAATTAAAAAGGCGGAAGAGTACTTTAGAGAATCCTTTATGGTATTTAATTCAGATATATTAAGTGATATAGATTTAAATAAAATGATATATTTTCATAAATCTAAACAAGCACTTGCAACCATAGCAGTAACTGAAGTTAAAGATCCATCAATATATGGTGTCATTGAATATGATACTAGTGGATATGCTGTTTCTTTTAAAGAAAAGCCAAAATTTGGTGAAACACTTTCAAAATCCATAAATACAGGTATTTATATATTTGAGCCTGCAATCTTTAAAGAAATTGCTGACAATCGAGCAGTATCTATGGAAAGAGAAATATTTCCCAAACTACTTAAGAAATCCAAAAAGATAGGGGTTTATCAAAGCGGCAGCTATTGGATGGATATAGGTAACATTGAAAAGTATATACAGGTACATAAGGATATAATGGAAGTATTCTTTGGAATGACATCATTATCAGCAAAAACGTGAGATTAATGAAAAGTGAAATATCAAGGGTTTTACAAACTAAAAAAATGAAAGGGTGATGATTGATATGAAACAAACGAAAGCATATGGAAACATTGCATTTTTAAGTACTTACCCACCTCGTGAATGTGGAATTGCTACATTTACAGAAGATCTCATTACCGCTATGGATAAAATAGGAATAATAAAAACGCATGTAATTGCTATAAGTAATTCAGAGAACTGTTCTTATGACAATAAAGTTATGGATCAAATTAGGCAAAATGAGAGAAATGATTATATTGAAATGGCGAAGAAATTGAATGATTCTAACATTGATCTGCTGGTAATTGAACATGAATATGGAATTTACGGCGGGAATCATGGTGATTATATCCTTGATCTGGTTAATAATTTAGAAATTCCAATAGTAACAACCCTTCATACCATACTTTCAAAACCCAATTCGAAACAAAGGTTTATTATAAATGAACTTGGGACAAAGAGTGAAAAAATCATAACCATGGCTCGAAATACCAAACAAATGCTTCATTTAATATATGGTGTTGAATTAGAAAAAATTGAAGTTATTCATCATGGAGTTCCCTTAAGACTAATTCAATCCAGGGAAACCCTAAAAAAGAAGTTTGGCTATGAGAATAGACAGATAATAAGTACCTTTGGTCTTATCGGACCGGGAAAAGGAATAGAACATGGCATTGAAGCAATAAGCAAGGTAATCAGTGGTAGCAATAACAGCGATGTATTATATCTTATTCTAGGCCAAACTCATCCAGCACTGAAAGAAGAAGGAGCCACATATAGAAATAAGTTAGAAGAACTTGTAGAAAAACTTAATCTGAGTAGAAATATAAAATTTGTTAATAGATACCTTTCAAAAGATGAAATAATACGCTATTTGCAGCTATCGGATATTTATATGACCCCATATTTAGCAAAAGATCAGGCGGTGAGTGGTACACTGGCTTATGCGGTGGGTTATGGCAAAGCAATTGTTTCTACTCCATACCTATATGCTAAAGAAATGTTATCAGAGGGAAGAGGATTACTTGCTGAATTTAGTAACCCTGAATCTTTGGCTGATTGCATAAAACAAATTCTACAAGATCCTTATAAAAAAGCAACGATGGAAAGAAATACTGCGAAGGTTGGTGGAACAATGTATTGGAACATGGTAGCACTTCAGTATACTAATGTTTTATTAAGTATCATCACATCAGCCCTCAAAATTGGTGTAGTGTAATGGGTAATACAGACAAGGATATGCTATTTACCAATTATTTGTTTGCTATAACTGACGACGTGGGTATCTTTCAACACAGTATATATGGCATTCCTGACCTAAGTGAAGGGTATACAACGGATGATAACTGTAGGGCATTGATATTAGCAGTAATGCTTTTCGAAGGGTCTAAGAAACCAAAATATCTAAAACTCATTTACAAATACTTAGCCTTTATGCTTTATGCACAAAACAATGACGGAAAGTTTAAGAATTTTATGAATTTTGACAGAAAATTTTTAGAAAAAGAAGGATCAGAAGATTGCTTTGGAAGATGCGTGTGGGCTTTAGGGCGCACACGCTCAAGTTCATCTATTCCTGAAAATATTAAAAGAAGCTGCTGGCAAATGATAAATAAAGCATTGGACTACTTACCAAAACTTAATTCACCGAGAGCAAAAGCATATTCCATAGTGGGATTAAGCTATTTGACGGAAAGACCTGAAGTTATTAATCATATTAAGAATCTATCAATGTCTTTGGTTGAGCTGTATACACAATTTAAGGATGGTGATTGGCACTGGTTTGAGGATTCCATGACTTATGACAATGCTTTTTTCCCTTGGTCCATGTTTAAAGCCTATAATATTCTCAAGTTGGATGTCTTGCTGCAAACAGGCAAAGAAAGTATGGACTTTCTTGGACAAAATACTTTAAAGAAAGACTTTTTTAAGCCTATCGGATGTAATGGTTGGTTTATGAAAGGCAAAGAACCTGCAGCCTATGATGAGCAGCCTATAGAGGCGTGCGAAACACTACTTTTTTATCTGGATTATTACGAAATTACTAAAGATAAAAGGTATCTCAAGAAGGCAGAAAAATGTTTTAATTGGTACAAAGGCCAAAACTCCAAAGGCGTATCACTAATTGATAAAGATACTGGTGCTTGTTACGACGGATTAACTGAAAAGGGCTTGAATTTAAACCAGGGCTCAGAATGTTTAGTTTCTTATGGCATAGCATTTATGGAAATATCAAAATATAAAAAATCCAAACTCTTCAATAGTGCCTTAAAGAAAAATAATAAATAGGAGGGGCTTTTGTGGAAATAAAAAAAATAAAAATGAGAATTTTGGTTTAGGGATTGGACTGTGTTTTGGTGCACTTGGAGGATTCATAGTTGGGTTAATAATTAGCAATATTTTAATCGGTTCCACTCTTGGGGCTGCCATTGGAGTTTTAATAGGGAATATTTATGATGAAATAATTGATTTAAGAATCTACAAAATTAATTGTCGAAGAAACAGATTATAGAAAGTTGTATATATAGTAAATTAACTAAATCGGAGGAAAGCAAATGGAAGAAAATAGAGTTAACAGTTTCCGAAACAATAATTCGAAACTTACAAAAGTAGTGTATTATATACTCGGCATCCTTGAAGTCGTTTTGGCTTTCCGATTTATTTTCAAGATTCTTGGGGCTAATTCGGAGAGCACCTTCGTTTCAATTATATATAATATTTCAGGAGCTTTACTGGCTCCATTCAGTGGCATTTTTAGAACTTCTGTAACTAAAGGAATAGAAAATAAATCAGTTCTGGAGCCTGCCACTATTATAGCCATGATTGTGTGTGCACTTATTGCATATGGAGTTGTAAAGTTAATTAAAATATATGAAACCCCTAAGGACAAAAGAATACAATAAGTTTAAAACCAGGTAGGTAGATAATTATTCTTCATAGTTTTAGCTTAATAAAAAGGTGTTGGGAATAATAACTACTTAGGATTTAACAATGTAATTAATAAAATTGGAATTCGGGAAAATTAAAATGGAGGTGCAGAATGTCAGATTTAAAAAACAAATTTGAAAATGCAAAAGATAAAGTTGTAGGAAAAGCTAATGAGGGGTTAGGAAAAGTAACTGGTAGCCAAGGGACGGAACTTAAAGGGAAGCTTCAGTTCCAAAAAGCTGATCTAAAGGAGAAGATTAATAACACTAAGGAGAAGATAGTAGAAAAGATCAATGATAAGTTAGATGAAAAGGAAGAGGATAAAAAAAATTAGTAGAGGTTGTTTCAAAATGACCTCTTTTTATTTTTTTAGTGCATTTTTATACATCTATAAGTTGCAATTTTGCTG
>DATCIH010000121.1:0-6127 GCA_036507955.1 Clostridiaceae bacterium
TTATCTTACAAAAAAAATAAAACTCAACATACCTTTAATGAGCGCAGCAATGGATACTGTTACTGAATCTAGAATGGCAATTGCTATGGCTAGAGAGGGTGGCATTGGTATTATTCATAAGAATATGAGCATTGAAAACCAAGCTATTGAAGTGGACAGAGTTAAAAGACAAGAAAATGGCGTAATTACAGATCCTTTCTATTTAAGTCCCGATAATATTTTAGGAGAAGCTTTAGCATTAATGAGTAAGTATAGAATATCAGGGGTTCCAATTACAATAGATGGAAAGTTAGTTGGAATAATTACTAATAGGGATACAGTTTTTGAGACTGACTATACTAAAAAAATTAAGGATATAATGACAACTAAAAATCTAATTACTGCATCAGAGGGCACAAGTTTGCAACAAGCTAAGGAAATTCTTAAAAAACACAAAATAGAAAAGCTACCTTTAGTTGATAGCCAAAATTATTTAAGAGGTCTTATAACTATAAAAGATATTGAGAAAACTATAAAATTCCCGGATGCTGCTAAAGATTCTAGAGGAAGATTATTATGTGGTGCAACTGTTGGTGTAACAGCAGACATGATGGACAGAGTGGCGGCACTCGTAAAGGCTGGAGTAGATGTAATAACTATAGATACAGCTCATGGTCATTCTTTTGGAGTAATGGGTGCAGTACGCGAAATAAAAGCTAAATACCCAGAACTTCAAATAATTGCAGGAAATATTGCAACGGCTCAGGCAACTAGAGATTTAATAGAGGCAGGAGCGGATTGTGTAAAGGTAGGAATAGGTCCAGGATCAATTTGTACTACAAGGGTCGTAGCAGGAGTAGGAGTTCCACAACTTACAGCAGTTATGGACTGTGTTGAAGTGGGAAATGAATATGGAGTTCCGGTTATTGCAGATGGTGGTATAAAATATTCAGGAGACATAGTAAAGGCATTAGCTGCAGGTGCTAAAGTAGTAATGATGGGTTCTATGTTTGCAGGTTGTGAGGAAGCACCAGGCGAGATGGAGATTTACCAAGGAAGAAGTTATAAGGTGTATAGAGGCATGGGTTCTCTAAGTGCTATGGCTTGTGGAAGTAAGGATAGGTATTTCCAAGAAGGAAATAAAAAGTTAGTTCCAGAGGGAGTAGAAGGGAGAATACCATTCAAAGGTAGTGTTATAGAAACTATATATCAGATGATAGGCGGTATACGTTCAGGAATGGGATATTTAGGTTCTGAAACTTTAGAGAAATTATTTGAGACTTCAACATTTGTGGTTCAGAGTTCAGCAGGACTACGCGAAAGTCATCCACATGATGTAGTAATTACAAAAGAAGCACCAAATTATAGTGTGAATTAGAATAGCTAGTATAGATAAGAATAGCTAAATAAAAAGATTAAGCGTACAGGAGGATAAGATATTGATTAATAGAGAATTAATTTTAGTAGTTGATTTTGGTGGCCAATATAATCAACTTATTGCAAGAAGAGTTAGAGAAAATAATGTTTACTGCGAAATAATACCATATACATATTCTGTTGAAAAGATAAAAGCTATGAATCCAAAAGGAATAATATTCACTGGTGGACCTAATAGTGTATATGCAAAAGGTGCTCCAAAAATAGAAAAGGAAATATTCGAGCTAGGTGTTCCTATTTTAGGGATATGTTATGGAGCTCAGTTAATGGCACAAACTTTTGGCGGAGAAGTTATAACATCTGAAATTCGCGAATATGGAAAAATAGAAGTTGACCTAAACAAAGACTCTAATCTTTTTAAGGGAATATCAGAAAATCAATGTTGGATGAGTCATACGGATCATATTTCTAAGTTGCCAAAAGGATTTGATATAATTGCAACTACTAAAGATTGTCCAGTAGCCGCTATAGCGAATATTTCTAAAAGCCTTTATGGAGTTCAATTTCATCCAGAAGTAAAACATACTCTTTTTGGTGAAGAAATGCTTAGAAATTTTCTTTATGAGGTATGCAAAGTTAAGGGCGATTGGTCAATGTCATCATTTGCAGAGGAAAAAATTAAAGCTATAAAAGAGATAGTAGGAGATAAAAAAGTACTTTGTGCATTGTCTGGTGGAGTAGATTCATCAGTAGCCGCAGTACTTGTTCATAAAGCAATAGGGAATCAATTAACTTGCGTATTTGTAGATCATGGTCTTTTAAGAAAAGATGAAGGAGACCAAGTTGAAAAGATGTTCAAGGGTGAATTTAAAATGAACATTATAAGAGTTAATGTTCAAGACAGATTCCTAGGTAAACTTAAAGGAGTAAGTGATCCAGAGAAAAAGAGAAAAATAATTGGAGAAGAATTCATAAGAGTTTTTGAAGAAGAGTCAAATAAACTCGGACAATTAGATTTCTTAGTTCAAGGAACAATATATCCAGATGTAGTTGAAAGTGGAACTGCCACTTCAGCTACCATAAAGAGCCACCATAATGTTGGTGGACTTCCAGAGGATATGCACTTTAAACTGATAGAACCTTTAAGAGAATTGTTTAAAGATGAAGTTAGAGCGGTGGGAGAAGAAATTGGAATTCCTCATCACTTAGTATGGAGACAACCATTCCCAGGACCAGGCCTCGCTATAAGAGTACTTGGAGAAATAACACCTGAGAAATTATTTATAACTAGCGAAGCAGATGCAATCTTTAGAGATGAAGTAGCTAAAGCAGGACTTGAAAGTGAAATATGGCAATATTTTGCATGTCTACCAAACATCCAATCTGTTGGAGTCATGGGAGATGAGAGAACATACTGTCATACAGTTGCACTAAGAGCTGTCACTAGTTCTGATGGAATGACATCAGACTGGGCAAGAATACCATATGAAGTATTAGATAAGGTGTCTAGAAGAATTGTTAATGAAGTTAAGGGAGTAAACAGAATTGTTTATGATGTAACGAGCAAGCCACCTTCCACTATTGAATGGGAATAGGATAAAAGCATTGGTATACCTAGATATATTAAAGAATAAGTAGATAATAAGTGGTTATGATGTATGCTGTTAATTCGGTATATCATGACCACTTTTTTGATGTTTTTCAATAAATAATAAAGGGAGTTATGATATTGAAAAAAGGTATATCTAAAGGGCAACAAATGTTTAAAAATGAAGGTAAAATTATTAAGAAAACCTATCAAGAAGCATTTGACGAATACATTGTAAAAGCTAATATAAGAGGACTAGCGAAGGAAACAATTAGCACATATCATCATCATCATAAATATTTTACTTCGTTCCTAGGTGATATTAAAAATTGTAGAGATATTACCTTAGAAATAGTAGAATCATATGTACTCTTTTTAAAGGAAAGGGATATTAAAAATACTACAATTAATAGTTATTTACAAAATATATCACCAGTAATTAAGTATTGTATTAACCAAGGATATATTTTAGAAAATTTTAATATACCTCAAGTAAAGTTTCAAGAAGAGTTTAAAGAAATTCTAACAGAAGACGAGCTTAATACATTGCTACAGCCACCTAAAGGTAAAGATTTTGTAAGTATTAGAGTTTATACATGTATATGGTTATTAGCGAGTACAGGACTCAGAGCATCGGAATTAAGGAACTTAAAAGTAAAGAATGTAAACATGATAGATAGAGTTATTATGTGTAATAACACTAAGAATAGGAAGGCTAGGTATTTACCGATAAGCAGTTCCCTTTATGAAGTTTTAGATAAATATTTAGTATTAAGAAGTGGCGAAGGGGAGCAATATTTATTTCCAACTGTTTATGGAGAGATATTAAGTAGAACTTCTCTACAGAAAGGTGTAGTTAAATATTGTCATGAAAGAGGGATTAATAAAAGTGGAATACATATTTATCGGCACACTTTTATAACTCGCTCGGTAGAAAAGAATGTGTCTCCACTTATATTAAAGAATATTACTGGTCATTCATCATTCAAACAATTGAATCATTATTATAATGCAAAAGTAAGCAGTATGGTAGATGTTATAGATATTATTGCCCCAAAGTTAAACAAGAAAGAAAGTTTTGTTAAAAGGGGTGGTAAGTAATATGACTAACTATACTGTTATAGACAACGCTTTAATTATAGATACAGACCTTCCTGACAGTGCTTATAGGCTTTATAATTTGATGTTATCCATGTGCTATGGAGATAAAGATACCATTTATCCAAGTATTAAATATCTTGCTGACAGGCTTAATAGGAGTGTTAAAACGATAGGTAGAAACCTGAGGATACTCAAAGAGAAAGGACTTATTATATCAAGACGTCGAGGGAGTATTTCAAATATATATACACTTGTTAAAAAAACTTTACAAATGAAAACGGAGAAGTTGGTTAAGAAGATTAAAAGTAAATTTAATAAAAAAACTAGTACTTTCTGCGATTATGAACAAAGGACTTATGATTTTGATGAACTGGAAAAGAAATTATTAGGATATGATTAAATTATAATAAAAAAGGCATCCTCAAAGAAACAAAGGATACCAACAAAAAGGATGATTAATCTATATTAGTTGTATAGATTAAATTAGAGTTAAAACTAAATAGCCAACTAACATAATTATAACCTTTTTCTTCAAAAAATAAAAGATGATTAGGTTTATTAATTATGCAAAATTTCAGATTTACAGATATGTAGGTCTTTTTGTCGTTCAAATAATTAATTTTAATTAATATTCATGGAGTTAAAATCTTCAAAATCTAGTATGTGAATATTAATTAAAGTTAATTAAGGTCGTGATGTGTGCCTAAAATATGTTAAAAGGAAATTTGAACCATACGATAGGACATTTAGTATATATTTGATAAGACTATTATTGTAATTCTGATAGGACAGGCAGTACCCACAAAGAAATACAAGCTAATAATTAATATAATTAATATATCATAGTAATTATATACATTTTAAAGTAAAACAGTACTCTCTCAATTACAGTAAAATGCTGTATAATGTGATGATAATATGTATTTTTAAGGGGATAATGAGAAAAGGAGGAATTAATATGGGATTTTTGAATTTTTTATTTAAAAAGGATAAAAATAAGTTGGTGGGGACAGCGAAGGTGGAACAAAACGTCATAAAACCAATAGAAGATGCACAAATTATTACAAACCCAAAAGAAGAAATAACATTTAAAGTCGAGGATATTTTTGATGGTATAATTCAAAGAGAGATAAAAGCTATGGTTAAGGAAGAAAAGGATATAGATAATTTGTATAAAGGTTTATCCAATGAGGAAATATTAGAAAAGTATTCAGAGAAAGACAAGATATATGAAGTGTATATGCATGGGAATCATGAAATAAAATTGATTCCAGAACCTGAGAACAAATATGATTCTACTGCAATAAAAGTAGTGCATGAAGAAATGGGGGATGTTGGATATGTTCCTGCCATTGATTGTAAAAAAGTTAAAAGAGCTTTAGAAGAAGGCTATTTAATAGAATGGCGATTAGTTGGGGGAAAATATAAATGTGTTAGACATGATTCTGGAAACTATAAGAAAGTTGTAAAGGTTTATAACCATGAATACGGAATAATGATGCTTTTAACTAAGCTTTAATATGTTCGCTTTATTTTATAGGAAAACATTACCCCTTCCAATTTTAGTAAAATGCTGTATAATAAACATATGCGAACATATGTTTTGTGAGGGGTGATAATATGAAAATTGTAGCAAAAGAAATTGAAATGGTTTCATGGACTGATACAAAAGGTGTAATAACTCCAGTGAGGTTTAGAATTGCTAATGAAGATGAAAGTGTTTCTGTCATAAAAATAGATAAGGTTATTACTGTAGATAAAGAAAAGCTTGCAGGTAATAACATGTTAGTGTATAAATGTAAGAGTGTGATTAGTGCAATAGAAAGGTTATTTGAAATTAAATATGAGATTTCAACCTGTAAATGGATATTGTGGAAGTTGTAAAAATATAAGATAAACGGTGGTTTATAATGAACCAAAATGTTGAAGATTTGAAGTTAAAAACATTATCAAAAATTTCTAAAATTATAAAATATGGTAAAGCTGAAAAGGTTGAAACTACAGAAGAGGAATTTAATACATATATAAAATGTAAAATTGTTGATAGTTTAGAAACAATAAAAAAGATAATGATTTTTTTCT
>DATCIH010000122.1:0-5220 GCA_036507955.1 Clostridiaceae bacterium
TACAATTAGCAAAGCTTTTTGAACTTTCTGTAGAAATTGACCGTAGAGCATTGGGTATAGCTACAGTTGGTGAAGAAGTAAGATTGAACCAGTCACAGGAAAGGCTTGAAGTTTATAAACAAGTTGTTGAAAGTAAAAAAGGAAATGATTTAGACGAGAGTAGCGGATTTATAGAGGGTATACAGAAGTTAGGAATAGACATATGGAAGGAAGAAAGGGAAGCAATAGCTAAAAAACAGCCACAGACTAAAGGCTAAAAGAGTATGGCATTAAGTAGGGTTTAGACGTTGCTATAAGGCAGTTAAGCAATTATTTGAAGGTGGTTAATACATTAACCCCTTTTATTTTTTAGTTAGGCACAAACCAGTTAGTAGTATCTAATCAAGTAAGTCATAAAATGGTATTTTTATAGTTAGCCTTACTTTTTACCCTAGTAAATAAGGAAAAAGGGCAAAAGTTAAATAGAGACTATACAGATTGGTACAACTGGATGCATTTCACCAAAAATTAGGCTTTTAAAAGCTTTATAACCTTACAAATGCCCACTATAAGGCTTAAAATTTGCAAACAAGTTGCAGAAGCTAATCCAGGTGATAAGTTAGAAGTAAGTAGGAAAAGATATATGTAAATGAATTAAGCCTAGCTTATAGCAGGGGCTTTTTTTATCTGATAAAAGACAAGATATTGCTTAAAGACATATAAATATCTATATATTGTGATATATACCATTAATAGCTATACTTAGTATATAGTCAACAAATTAGGGGGGGGTAATTGTATGACTAAGAGTAGTATTGTTTTATCTGTCTGTATTGCATTAAATGAAGGCGATAAAGTGAAGTGTAAGAAAATTATTAATGACAACTATCCATTTAAGTATAAGGAGACTAAGTGTAGAAGCTATACTAAAATAAAACTAACTAGAGTTTTTATTCGTAATGGCTTTATAGATAGATACTCTGGTGAAAAGCTAGTTTTCCCAGGAACTTTAATGATATTGTCTAAAGAATTACCTATAGAATTCCCATATCAGAAAAATTGGAAGATGACAGAATGTCATATAGCCTATTGGCACATGTACCCTACAGCCGACCATATAACACCTATAGCAAGAGGTGGGACAAATGATGAAGATAATTTAGTTACAACCTCTATGCTTAGAAATAGTTCTAAGTCTAATTTTACATTAGAAGAATTAGGGTGGAAGCTATACCCCCAAGGAGATATTAAAGAGTGGGATGGCTTAATAAAGTGGTTTATTGACTATGTAGACAAGCATAATACATTACTAGAAGATAACTATATAAAGGAATGGTATAGAGCGGCTATAAAGAATTTATGATTTTAGAATCCCGTACTTTTAATATTATTATGAGAGAATTTCACTAAATTTATCAATTTTAGACCATATATGGTATAATAAGCTAAAGTGGATTATTAAAGGTATTGGGGGGTATTATGGAATTAAAATTAGGTATAACACAAGATTTATGGGAAGCAATTGAAAAGAACTATGAGAACGAAAGTTATTCGAGTTGTATTCTTGATGGAATACATTTATTAACTGATACCATAAGAAATAAAACTGGACTAGAAGGTGATGGTTCAAGTTTAGTTGGACAAGCTTTTGGTGGTGATAATCCAAAGATACAGCTAAATAAGTTACAAACTGACTCAGAGAAAAATATCCAAAGAGGAATACAAGACATTTTAAAAGGCTTTTATTCTGCAATTAGAAACCCTAGAAGCCATGATAAGGCAATGGATACTAAACAAGAGGCAGATACGATAATATTATTTGTTGACTATTTATTAAAATTAATAGATAAATCTAAAATAAGTTTTGAAGAAGAAATCTACCTTGGAAGGGTTTTTGATAAGCATTATGTAAAAACTGAAGAATATTCGAATTTATTAGTTGATGAAATACCAAAACGTAAGCGAGTTGATATAGCAATTGCAATAATTAAAAGGAGAAAAGAAGGAAATATTCTTTGCTTAGGTTATTTTATGTCTGCCTTATTACCTAAATTGGAAGAGAATGAACTAGTAAGAGCATTTAAGGTTGTAAGCGAGGAGTTAAAGTATACAGATTCTGCTGAGTTAATTCGTACTATGTTGCATATTTGTTCTGGTAAGTATTGGGATAGGGTTGATAAGGCTGTTAAAATTAGAATAGAACACATAATAAAAGAGGATGTTAGATTAGGCACTTATAATAAGGCAAGTAAAAAATGTGGTGAACATGGGGCTTTAGCAACTTGGATAACAGATGATTTATTGCTTAAATTTGAAAACAGGTCAGAGTGGAATGACATAATTATTCAAAAACTTAGAACAAAAGATGAAGTAGAAGTTGATTACGTCGAATCATTTTTTTGGGCTAAAACATGTAAATGGAATTACGATGACATCGAATTTAATTTAGAACATTATATAAGGTATGGGTTAAAAGCAAAAGATGAGGCAATTGTATTGAAATTAAAACTCCAAATAATGTGGACTGAAGATCACCCTTGGTGGCAAATTTTCAAAGAGGAACTAAAAGAATACCCTGAAATAAAATATGATGATAGTTTACCATTTTAGAAAGGGAGATTTTGTATGAGCAAAAAATCTATAAAAGCAATTAAAGTTGGTATGTTAAAAGATGGATATACTCGTATAGCAGTTGACATAAAAGATTGTCCATGCTCCTCTTTGGGACAAGCATGGCCTCTAAGACTAGAAATATATAGTGACCAAGATGAAAATTTAAAAGCTGTACTAACTCACCATTGTTATGACAATCAACCTGTACTAAAACCGATTATAGGTCGTTCTGAAATACAATGCCCTAACTTTAATAGTTGTCTAGAAGGTCAAGTAGACTGCAAATTAAGCAAGGGTTAATACGAGGCAATGAAAAAAACAGAAGATTTTAAAAGTAACACATATAGAAAAGTGTTACTTTTTTTTTATGCCATTATTTATAACAAAAAACTATAGTTAATTGTTACCTACGAAAAGCAGGGAAAATAAGGGAATTAATGCCGAAATATGGGGTTTTTAGGTTGCCATAATGTAACAGCAGGTTTTACACCTTTTAAGTTACATAGTATACTTATTACATGGCATATTATGTAATATAAGGAGTAAATAGGTAATGGGTAAATTCTACGGTTATATAAGAGTATCAACCAAAGACCAAAAGTTAGATAGGCAGGAAAACGCAATGAATGAGTACGAGGTAACTAATAACATTGTTACAGTTCAGATGTAGCGTCGATAAATAAGACCTCTAAATATATTATAGTGGTCTTATACTATTATTATACTTTTAAGGTTACAACATTATCGTCGAAGGCATCCTTCATTCCTTGAAAAACATTTCTGTTGTTTTTCGAAAATGTGGAAATGAAGCTTCTGATTTTTAGATAATATTTTGCTCCAACCTCACTACGAAAAATCCCTATGTTTAATTTTCGTTTTGCTGGGCGGATATCAGCCTCCGCCCTTTATTCTAACATCAGAATAAAGGGCGTTATGCTTATGATAAAATTATTCTGAGCATTGCATAAAAGGTGGATGATTACTTGGATTAAAGTAAAAATCCGAAGAATAACTTTTTATGAAGCGTCTAGCATTTTCTACTGACATTCAATTTTTATTGCATTAGATAATAGAACATTTGAGTTTTGGATCATACCTCATATTTTCATATTAGATCTCATGATTTGAGCAATAGGCGCTTTCTATTGATGGCTTCTTAGAAATCATCAATTCATTGTTCTCAAAAAGATTTATCGCGGACAAATCAGATACTTGGTATTATTTAAGAAGTCTGAATAAATTATTCTGAGCATTTTAAATAAGAACTAAGTAATTATGCACTGTTGAAGTAAATATCAGAATAATTTATTTATAAGCATAACGCCCTATTATTAGAGAAGGGAATTTTAAAATCATACATGAATAACAAATGATTATTCTTGTATTCTCCTAACCTAGTTATTAACCTTCTTTCTTCATCTTTGTATGCATTAGTAGCATAATCAGATTGATATTCTTTATTTGCCAGGTTAAGTATTTCATCATAATTTTTAACATACGTAGCTAAAGACATTATATCAAAGGAATCAATTCCATCTGCTTTTAATAAATGTTTTTGATGCAATATATCTTTTAAAAGTTTTGACAAGTCTATAGGCCAAGTATGCTTAGTAAAATCCTCCACCCCTTGTAAGTACCGTAAAATATGTGCGTTACATTCTGCATGGTTAGTTCCAAAATTATATTGCACTTTATTATGGTCATGTATCAATGTCCCTGTGTAATTAGGCAAAAACCCTAGCTCTTCCATAGCATTTTTACCTTTGCTCGCATGTACACATTGAAGCGTATATTTATCATCGCTGTAGTTGTGCAATTGATAGTTCTTACCGCTAATATTAATTGGTGATTCATCAGTATGGACATAATTAGCATTATATAGTCCTTGAAGAATTTCTTCCGCAAAAGGCGCAAGCTTACCAGATAGAGAATTGCTCCAATTAACTAATGTAGCTTTTGTCAGGTCAAAGGCATCTTTTGTAATGGCTTTTAAAAATTCTACAGTCTGATCCATTGAAGCTGGAACTCTATGAACTAAAAGCATAGCAACAGCTTTTAGTTCATTACCATATGTTACTACATTGCTTTGTTCTTTAGGAATATCATATTTACCTAAATCATTTAGATAATACCTGTATTCCTTAATAACTGAAGTGATTTCAATATCCTGAACATATCTAGTAACATATGGTTTATCCTGATTTTCATCGGTTATATTTACATTAATAATAGAGTGTTTTACAGCTCCCTTATTAATTAATTGTTTGATTTTATAAACATCAGTAGAACAACCTTTATGACCAGGTTGTCCACCCTGTTTCTTTGTAGTTTCAGGCCTTGAGTTATGAACTATCTTCTTGAACCCATCTTTGCTAGACGGTTTTCCAGAGTTTGAGCTATTTTTATCTTTGTTATTTTTTAACCGTTCAATTTCAAGAATAAGTTTTTTAATTTCCTGATCGTTTTTTTCGATGGTGATGTTCTTGGCATTAATGGTTTCGTTAAGAGTTCCAATAGTGGAAGTAAGATTTTTTAGTAACATTTTTAAATCCCCTACTTCAGAAACTAAATTTTCATATTCATTTTGATACTGCCTTTGATAATTAGAACCCATAAACACACCACTTT
>DATCIH010000123.1:0-10647 GCA_036507955.1 Clostridiaceae bacterium
TCGTAATCCTTTTTGATAATAGCTGGAGTGGGAAATTCAATAGACTTATAATCGATTTTTCCAGTTACAAAGTTTAGCTGTTCTAACTGGGTATATAACAAATCAACATAGATATTGTACATTTTCCTGCAGCATCCAAAAACTTTTTCTAAATATATCATCTGAGCTTTGTTTGGCTTTAGCCTAAATTTATAACTTTTACTTTTTTTTAACATTGATTTTCACCTTCTTTTGCATATAACTATGTCCCTAACATTAGTATGTGCAATTTCAGCAAAAATAAACATATGTTTTTCTTTTTTTAGGTATCGAACCTAAGAAAAGAAAGTGCTATCCATCCACTACCTAAAGACAATGGTGGAATTCCTAACATTTTATTAAACCCTTTCCATATATTCACCATTTCTTGTATCTATTCTAATTTTGTCTCCTTCATTTACAAATAAAGGTACTGGAACCACTGCGCCGGTTTCAACAGTTGCTGGTTTTAACACATTGTTAGTTGTATTACCCCTAGCTCCTGGATCACATGCAGTTACAAGTAGCTCAACAAAATTAGGAGCTTCAACTGAAAAAGCTTCATTTTTGTAAAATTTAATAACTGCGAACATATTCTCTTTAAGAAATTTTATTGCATCTTCCACCTTTTCATAATTTAATGGAATTTGTTCAAAGGTTTCCTGATCCATAAAATAATAAAGTTCTCCATCACAGTATAGATACTGCATTTCTTTTCTTTCTATTACAGCCTCTAGAAGCTTTAAAGTAGGACTGAACGTAGCATCAGTAACTCCTCCAGATATAACATTTCTAAGCTTTGTTCTTACAAATGCCGCCCCTTTTCCTGGCTTAACATGCAGAAATTCAATTACTGTAAAAACTTGTCCATCTAAATCGAAAGTAGTCCCTTTACGTATATCGCCTGCTGATATCATTAAGTATCCCTCCAAATTCTATTAATTCATTTATATTATACCCTTTTCAGGTAAATTAATACTGTACCAATTATATGATTATTAAATCTTTTGGTGCTTTTGAAAATACTTCACAGCCGCCATCTAAAACTACCAACAAATCCTCAATTCTAACCCCACCAAAAGAAGGTATATATATACCTGGCTCATCAGTTATTACCATACCTGATTTTAGTTCCTCTACTCCTTTAAAGCTTATATATGGACCCTCGTGAACAAGACGTCCAACCCCATGTCCTAAGCCATGGCCAAAATACTTACCAAAGCCTCGGTCATTTATATACTTTCTAGCTATTTTATCCACCTCTGCTCCAGTTAGTCCTGCTTTAATAAACTTTAAAGCTTCCTTTTGAGCTCCTAATACTGTTTCATATATCTCAATCATCTTATCATCCGGCTCTCCTATGATTAAGGTTCTTGTCATATCTGAGCAATACTCTTCATAGACACATCCAAAATCCAAGGTTAAAAATTCGCCCTTATTTATTATCTTTTTTGTTGCTTCCCCATGAGGAAGCGAAGAACGTGACCCTGAGGCTACTATTGAAGGAAAAGATAAAGCACTAGCTCCATTTTTCTTCATGAAAAATTCAAGTTCCAATCCTACCTGAAATTCAGTCATACCTGCCCTTATAAAAGAAAGCATATGATCAAAGGCATCATCAGCTATGGAAGCTGCATGCCTTATTAAAGACAGTTCTTCTTTGTCTTTAATTATTCTTAAGCCTTCCACAATATCGCCTAAGGGAATAATGTCTAATTTCAGTCTATCACTTAACGATTTGTAAAAATTATATGGTACATAATTATCTTCAAAACCAATATTTTTTACATTTAGTTTCTCAATAAAATCCTGAAAAAAATCAATAAAGTAACCCTTATACTCAATTATTTCGTAATTTGCAACTTGATTTGCAGCCTGTTCTGTATATCTAGAATCAGTAACAAAAATGGCCCTGTCTGCTGTAATTATTGCATAGCTTTCATTTCCAGTAAAGCCACTCATATAATTTCTGTTAACATCGCTGGTTAATAGTGCACATTCAATGCCATTCTTCTTTAATAAACCTCTAAAAGCTTCAATTCTTTTTTCAATCATTTTTTCACCACCTTAATATCCAATGATATTTTATCAAATCCTATAACTATTTGCAAACTATTTCACATATATTAGGCCATTATAACTAATTATTAAGATTACCCATAATAAATATTGTATTCATATAGGTAAAGCTGACTTTTCCTGAATTAACAGTATAGCCATAAAAATCCTGACGATAGGAATATCTATCTATTATTGTTTCAACTATAAACATATCCTTTGAAGTATTATAAACTAGTAAATTTCCTTTATAGTTAAGTTTAAAGGTATTGGATATTGAGCTATAATAATTTTTTATCCCCTCCTTGTCAGAGCTTGCTCCAAATTTTGTATATATATTCGAGGTTAAATCTGTAAGAAGAAATTCCTTGTTTTCAACGTAGAGTTCTGCCTTAATTTTGAAATTCTTAATGCTATTTAAATTCTTTAACTCGGATGCTTCTAAATTAACACAATACAAAAGCATAATAATGCATATGGTGCCTATAAGCAGAACATATAGGAGTATGTAGCCTTTTTTTACTTTTTTATTCTTATACATTTATCTATTTCTATTCCTTCTAGGGTTATTATAGATATATAAAGTAAATTATTGTCCCTTTCTATATCCATTGACCTTATATTTCTTAAAATAATATTTTTGCCAATGTTACTTCCAAATTTAGTATAGTCTATTCCAATATTACCATTGTTTGAACCTATTGGAACAAAATAAATATAATCTGTTCTTATGTCATCTCTTCTTAATATAGAAATCCTACCACTTATTAAAGCTACAACTTTTGAATCATTTATTATTTGACTCTCTATGAAGCTGCAGGCTTCTTCCACAGAAATATTATCGCTATTAACTGATGCTTTATAAGATTGCATAACCTTTAAGTAAAAGCTTAATACAAAAAGTGCAAGAACTATGGATATTGAAAAGCTTATGATAAGTTCTAAATAAGTAAAACCTTTTCTCATAAATAATTCCCCTTATAAAAACTGCACTGTATTATATTATCTTTGCCAAAACTCAAGTAATGAAGCTTAAGTTCTACCTTCAACACGCTACCTTCACTTATAGTTATTGAAATATATTCTTTTTTTATAGATGGGGTCTTTGAAAGGTTATTTAAGTTTATGCCCTTTATTATCTCTCCTTTCATCTCTTCATTTTCAATATAATATACAGTATCTTTATCTAGGGAATTTATAGTACTAAAGCTTTCATTTACAAGAATTCTATTTTTCAATATTTCAATAATATATATGTAACCTCTTAGATTTTCATTGCATCTTATTATTTTTAATCTATTAAGTTCAAGGGAAACTAAAAATAAAAACAATAAGGAAAAAATACTTATGCTACAAAGTACTTCTATAATTGTAAAAGCTCTAGTTTTTGACTTCAACATTTCCTGTACCTACCGATATTGTTAACTGATGGATTAATCCCTTATTATCCTTTAGGGTGATAGTCCCACTACTTGAGGAAAAACCAGTATTATCAATATTCATCATATTGCTAGCTATATTTGTATTTATTAAATTTACACCCTCTGGAAAAGCATAAGTAGATAACCTTTTTAATCCACAATAAAACCATATTTTATTTTTTACTAAGTCAAAAACAATATATCCAGAAGCTTCTTTTTCTCTACAATATTCCTTACCATAATTAATTAAATTAACAATTGATTTTTCACTATAAGAAATATTAACAGCACCAACTTCTTCTTTGTAATGACCAATATCAACAAAGCCCACGCTGAAAAAAATCACCATAAGACTTATAACTACTATTATTTCTATTATAGAAAATCCTTTTAATCGTCTAAATAACCTAGGGGGACTAGGTTGCCTAGGGGGACTAGGTTGCCTAGGGGGACTAGCTTGCCTCCAGCTTATCATAGATCACCTTATCCTTAATCAAAATTTTAAAGCCATTACTAGCATCAACATACAGGCTATAGGTTTTTTCATCACAAACATAACTTATAGTAACTATATTCCCATTTGTCTTATCCACATTAATACTATTTATCCCTAAAGATAGTTCTGTAGTTTTTTCAGTAATATCTATTATGTCCACAGGTATAAAACTTCCATTTTCTGAGAAGCTAGTCATTACCGCCGCTTGCAGTTCTCTGCCAGTAAAAATAGCCTTATCTTTTAAACTTTTTTCCTTATAGCCTAAATATTTGGGAATGAAGACTCCAGAAAGAATTATCATCATAGACATGGTTAGTAGAATCTCTATAAGCGTGAACCCTGGTTTTCTAAAATTCATTTTATCACCTTCCTAATTTATAGAGTCCATTATAGAATACATTGGAAGAATCAAGGATAATATTACAAACCCTACAATGAAAGATAAAAAAATAATCATTGCTGGTTCAAGCATAGCGGTCATTGTTGTTATTTGTTCTGATGTTTCTTCATCTAATATATCTGAAGCTTTATTTAACAGATCTTCCATATTGCCTGTCTCTTCTCCCACCGCAACCATAGATATAAATATTTGAGGAAAAAGCTTTATACTGCCTAAAGCAGCTGCAACAGAGCTGCCTTCTTCTATCTTCACAGTGCTTTTATATAATAGATTTTCCACATAATTATTTCCCAGAAGCTTTCCTGATTCATTTATTGCTTTAATAAATGAGACTCCGCTTCCAGAAAAAATAGCTAAAGCTCTTGAAAATCTTCCTGAATATACCTTCTTATATAAATTACTGAAAATAGGAAAACTTAGCTTCAATCTACCAACAAAGATTTTTCCTCTTCCCGTCTTTGTATATTTTAATAAAATGCAACCTATAATAATTATAAGAATAATTCCTATTGGTAAAAACTTTTTCATAAAAGCACTAAAATTTATCAACATTACTGTTACCAAGGGCAGTTTTGCTCCCATAGATATTAGCATTTGAGCATACATAGGTATAACCTTGATTATTAATATATTAGTCGTGAAGATGGTAAAGATAAAAACTGTTATTGGATAAGCTAGAGATGCTTTCATCTTATTAAGTCTTTTATACTCTTTGTCATAATATATGGATAAGTCCTTTAATATCTCTTCTAACCTTCCACTTAATTCTCCAATGTATATCATATTTACAAAGAAATCCGGGAAAGCTTTATATTTTTTCATAGACTGGGCCAATTCATTGCCTTTTTCCACATCTCTATTTATATTAAGTAGAGCATTTTTCATAGGTTTGCTCCTGGCCTGTTTACTTAATATATTTAGTATTTCTAATATGGATATTCCTGAGGAAAATAACGCATTGAATTGCTTACAAAGGATTGCTATATCCTTTAAACTTGGCTTTTCAAGCAATAAAATTTTTTCCTTTATATGTATAGAATTATAAATTGACTCCTCACCCCTTTAATAACTGGAAAAAACAACTCTATTATATTCCTCTACCGTTGTTCGTCCTTCGAGTATTAGACTTACACAGTTGTCCTTTAATAATGTCATCTTGTTTGTTAAAGAATGGAGTCTTAACTCGTCTATACTATTACAATTTATTATTCTTTCCCTTAGTTTACTATCGATTGATAAAATTTCACTGATAACCATTCTTCCCTTGTAGCCTGTATTGTTGCATCTAGTGCATCCTATAGCCTTATATATCCTATTTCCTTTAGGAATGTTTAATAAATTATATTCTTCTTTTATTTTGTCTTCTCCCCTACAATAGGGGCACAGGCTCCTGACTAACCTTTGAGCCATCACTCCAATTAAAGCATCTGATATAAGGTATCTTGGAACCCCCATGTCAAGTAGTCTTAATATGGCAGAATAAGAATCATTTGTATGAATAGTTGCTAAAACTAAATGCCCAGTTATTGCTGCTCTTACTGCTATTTCTGCGGTTTCTTCATCCCTTATTTCCCCTAGCATTATTATATCCGGATCTTGCCTCAGTACACTTCTAAGACCCTTTGCAAAGGTAAGACCTAATTTACTATTGATGTTTATCTGACTTATACCCTCTAATATATATTCCACTGGGTCCTCTAGGGTTATAATGTTTTTTTCCTTATTGTTTAGATAATTAAGCATGGCATATAAGGTAGTGGATTTACCGCTGCCAGTAGGACCAGTTACTAAAAAAATGCCATGGGAATAACTTAAAATAGATTTGACGAGTATTAAGGCATCTTCTTTAAATAAGGCTTCGATTTTTTGTTTAGAGGTAGATTTATAAAGTATCCTAAGTACTAGTTTTTCTCCGAAAATAATTGGCATGGTAGAAACCCTGAAATCATATGTACTATCACTTATTGAAAGTTCAAATTTTCCATCTTGAGGAATCCTCTTTTCAATAATATCCATCTTTGCCATAACTTTAATTCTCGTTAGAATAGAATTATATATGTTAATTGGAAACTTAATGTCCTCTCGAAGTATCCCATCAACCCTGAATCTTACTTGAACATAGCCCTTATTAGGCTCCATATGTATGTCACTTGCAGAAGTATTCACAGCACTATTTAATATATAATTAGTCAGCTTAACAATAGGTGAGCTTCCTATTAAATTCGAAACTTTTTCAGAAACTATATTTCTCTCTTTACTTTCCTCCTCAATCTCTAAAAGCATGATCTCAGTGGCTTTTTTTCTGTAAAATTCCTCTATAGCCTCCTCTATCAATTTCCCATCTCCTAAAGAAAATTTTACTTCCTTTTTAGAAATATTTCTTACGTGTTCGATAGCTTCTTTATTAAGAATTTGGGAGGAAATTATCTGTAATTGGTTTTTTTCTAATTTATAAGGAAATATAATGTACTTTTCCGCTATCTCAAGTGGAATACAGGCTATAGCCCTAATATTTATATTTGTGGAGTCAAATTCAATAAAATCCCACTCTGCCAACTTCTACCACCTCCTTTTTTTCTTATTATTTAAGGTTAGCCATATTAAAAAATATCTAAACACAAAAAACACCTGAAGCAAAAATTTACTTCAAGTGTTTTTTAAGAATTATACAGTTATATCTCTATATCCGTTACAAAAGATACCTCTGCAGGCCCTGTCATAAAGGTGCCTTCGGTGGTAATCTCCACCATAAGTTCCCCACCAGGAACCTTAACCTTTACCAATGAATTCGTTAAGCCAAAAAGGTTGGTAACTACAGCGCAGGCGCAGCTTCCAGTACCACAGGACAACGTAGGCCCTGCTCCCCTTTCCCAGGTCTTTACCATAATTTCAGTTGGGCTTATTACCTGACAAAAATTAACGTTTGTTCCTATTGGGAATCTGATATCCTTTTCAATAAAGCCCCCTTCTGTCACATCAAAAGAATTTAAATCCCCTAATATAACTGTATGCGGAACTCCAAGAAGTAATGAGGTAATAAAATATTCTCTGCCATTAATGATAACTTGATGTTTCAACACTTTCTCCTGGAATATAACTGGAATTTTCTCTGGATTAAAATCAGGTATTCCCATATTTATTTTAACCCCTATTACCTTATCTTCCTTAAGCTTTAAGAAAGCAGTTTTTATTCCGTCTCCAGTCTTTATTTCTATTTCTTTCTTATTAACAATATTATTTTCATATAAATATTTTGCAAAGCATCTAATGCCGTTACCACACATAGTTGCATCAGATCCATCTGCATTTATTATTATCATTTCTATATCCGCTTCCTCGCTTTTTCTAGCTACCAATATGCCATCCGCTCCGATGCCATAATGCCTATCACATAGCTTTTCAGCAATTGAATTAAGCTCACTTACGTCTAGATCCTTCCCCTCAAATACAATAAAATCATTACCAGTACCCTGCATTTTAGTAAATATCACTGTAACCATTCCTTTCAAAGACACTGAATTTATTATAAAATACTACATATACTTTATAATATCATTTTTTGTACTATAATTAAATAATAAATGTTATACTTTATACTAAACTAACTATAGGAAGGATGTTACTTATGGCTTTAGATGGAATATTTATATCAAGTATAGTAAAAGAGCTTAAGGATAAGCTTTTAAATAGTAAAGTAGATAAAATTAATCAACCAGAAAGTGATGAAGTATTATTAACCCTACGAGGAGAAAGAAGTACCTTTAAACTCCTTGTTAGCTCTAGTGCTTCTTACCCCAAATTACACCTTACAGATATTATTAAGCCAAACCCTTTAAAAGCTCCTATGTTTTGTATGGTGCTTAGAAAGCATATTTTAAATGCACGAATTATTAATATTACTCAGTTAACAACGGATAGAATAATAAAATTTGATTTTAAAGGTTTAGATGAACTTGGCTATGAGAGTGTTTATAGCTTAATAATTGAAATCATGGGTCGTCACAGCAATATAACCTTACTTAGAGATAGGGACAATATTGTTATGGACAGTATAAAGCATATAACTCCAGATATAAGTCAATATAGATCCCTTTTTCCTGGAATAAAATATACAGCTTCCCCTCCTACTGAGAAACTGAATCCTTATGCTTTTACTAAAGATGAATATGTGAATTATATAAAGGAAAAGGAATTATCCTTTGAAATGAACTTTTTTTCAAAAGTATTTACAGGAGTTTCAAAGCAGCTATCTAAGGAGTTATACCTTAGACTTAATCCAATTGATGATAGTTCCTTTAAGCTTATACAAGATACCTTTTATAGCATGAAGGATGGGAATTTTGAATATTTTCTTTATAGCGAACCTAAAGGGGTTAAAGACTTCTATTGCCTTAATATGGAAAGCCTTAAAGAGTATACTTCTACTGAATATACTTCTCCTTCGAAGCTACTGGAGGATTTTTATTATCAAAAGGATAGATCCGATAGACTTAATTCTAAAAGTGCAGATCTTCAAAGGATGATTAACACAAATATAGAGCGTTGCCTAAAGAAAATTGATATCTGGGATAATACCTTAAGAGATTGTGTAACCAAGGATAAACTTAAACTTTATGGGGAGCTTTTGACTGCAAATATTTACAGTTTTAAAAAAGGTGATAAAGATATAAAGGTTTTAAATTATTATAGTGAAGAAGAGGAATATATTAATATCCCCTTAGATGCAAATAAGACTCCCTCTGAGATAATACAAAACTATTACAGAAGATATAATAAAATGAAAAAGTCTGAAGAGATGGCTATAAGTCAGAAAAAGGTTACCGTGGAAGAGCTAGATTATCTTCAGTCAGTTTTCACAAATATAAAAAATTGCGAGGGCTATGATGAAATAGAAGAAATAAGAAAAGAGCTTATGGCCTCCGGATATATAAAATTTAAAAAAAGTGAAAAAAGGAAGCCAGTAACTCCAAAGCCTTCCCATTACCTTTCTAAGGATGGAATTGATATTTTTGTAGGTAAAAATAATATTCAAAATGATTATTTGACGCTAAAATTTGCTGATAAACATGACTTATGGCTCCATACAAAAAATATACCTGGGTCCCACGTTATAATAAAAAAGTTTGGTGATATTCCAGAAGATACACTGCTAGAAGCCGCCAATCTTGCAGCTTATTATAGTAAAGGCAAGGATGGAGTTAAGATAGCTGTAGATTATACTGAAGTTCGTAATGTACGAAAACCATCCGGTGCAAAACCTGGTATGGTAATATATTATACTAATAAAACTATATATGTTGATCCAGCAACACCACTTTTGAAAAAGATATGAAAAGATTGTTAAAGTTTAATCCTATTATTGAATCAGGAGAGGAATTGGGTGGATATACTATTTCATTAAATGAAATTGATATGTACGGAGAGGGTACCACTATAGAAGTAGCAAAGGAAGACTTAATAGATGCTATTAATGAGTATGTTACCATTTATATAAAGCAAATAGACCTGTTTAGTAAAGTTGAGAAAATTGAGAAACAAGTTTATATGTTAAAATTAATAAGATGCGATGGTAATCGAGATCAAATTAAGAAAGAAATAGGTTTATAAGCATATGCCTATACGATTTAGCATGGTGGCATAGGAAAAGATGGGGTATGGAGGATTTTATGGAAAATAAGTTATAACTTATTTTCGTTCCAACATCAGCAGGTGTGGACGTTTTTTTTACACGTGTAAATCGTTGCCGTATCCCTAGTAAAATAACGAAAAAACACCATACCAATTGTGCTACTAATTGGTATGGTTAATTATCTTTCATGGACCTCAAAAACGAACCCGTTGAATCTCAGGATTTCTTACTTCTAAAATCTCTACAATTATCTTACTCAGATCTTTTTTAGTATCAGTTCTAAACTCGGTTAAGTCTGCGGTCTGATCCACAACTGAATCCAACTTCTTTTCAATTCTGACCTAGCTAACTTTCATATCTTTAATATCATACTGAATAGGCTTTAATTTTTCATCAAATAACATGCCCAAAGCTTCTAATAATTCTTTATCCATAAATTTATTAAAAATTAGCAGGAAACCACTATCACTTTAAGGTAGTGGAAGAATGCTCATGACCATCCCTAACCTGCTATCCTCCTTTCCCATAATAGACTTTTTCTAGTGTCAAATAACTGTAAATTTCTATAACTAGCACTTGCATGTATTTTAGTCCCATTTAATGTCCTCAAGTCGAAATAACCACT
>DATCIH010000124.1:0-7306 GCA_036507955.1 Clostridiaceae bacterium
AGAAGACCTAAAATCTATGTAAACATATATGGCTAAGATTTATGTGAATGGCGGAGTGAAGAGCCGGATGCCTTAATTGGGCACGTCCGGATCTGTGAGGGGTAAGTACCGCGAGGTGCACCTACTCGACAATAGTTATGGTGCGTCGCCTGATGGCGACGGATTTTATTAAAATAGGTCGGAGCAAGAGCATAGCGAATAGTGAAAAGTTATGGAAAGTCGGCTTGTACCGACTAATTTAAAGTAGGAATGAAGTTTAAACCATTTGTAGACCATAATTTGGCATAACAGATTTGGAAAAAGTCTTACCAACACACATCAAAGGTTATATTCGATTTATGATGAAAAAGGGGTCTGCTGAAACCTATATCAATGGTGTTCTAATACTATATGCTAAGAAGTTAGGTATTCCCGCTTTGGTTAACATAAGAATTCCCCACCTGCAGGTGAGAAAAAAATTTGCAATAGTGAGAAAAGTTAACTTGCAAAATACATTCAAACATTTACTCGATAATGGTTAGAATATTTGAAAAAATGTTAGAAGATTTGTTAGAAGTCAATAAGCAAAATTACTGATATAATGACAACTAAAAAGTATAGATATATATTATCAACTCATGATATAATAATTTCTGGAGGGATGTATATGGAAAATTCTTTAAAGTTGATACTAGATAAGCTAAATATCATTGATTCAGATTTAAAGGAATTGAAACAAGGACAAAAAGGGTTAGAACAAGGTCAAATAAATTTAACAGATAAACTTGATGCTTTTGAAAAACAGACCATGAAGCGTTTCAATGAAGTAGATAGCAAAATAGATAGTGTAAGTAATGCAGTCGCTGATTTGATGGAATTCAGGACAGATACTGAGAGCAGACTAAAGAAAATAAAATAGATATACATATATGCAAGGAAATAAAAAACACCTTCCTGAGCTAGCAGACTTCTCGGCTGTATGTGAGGCACTTGAAAGCAAAGCGCTATGAATTTCTACAGGCAGAGACATCTATGATTCCAAGCGTAACTATTCACTAAAAATTTAACATCCACTATTTTATAATTGGTTTTTCGATTATCTCCAATCTACCCTCGTCTAGATACTTCTGTATATTTGATACACTTATATCCAGTATAGTAGCGATTGCACCTATAGAAGACTTGGGGTGTTGTCTTAGATATGATTTTATTTGCTGAAATTCCAACTCGTTTTTTTGGCTGCAGGTTAAACACTGTTGGTCATTTGTAGTATATTGAAAAGTTCCATTACAATCTTTGCACTGCTTTAATTCAGTCATTATTAATATTAACCCCCAATTTATTTATGTATGCTATCTTTGTATTCAGAGTCTTTACGCCGCTTATATCTCCGCTAAGAAGCGGAAGTGCTGGCGGCGGTAGACATCGGATAAAGCGTACCTAGTCAATTATCAATCTGAGAGCAGCTGGCTGTTTTTTGCCTTAATTCCTGGGATCGCGTTTAGCTTCTCTTCAAGCTGGGATATCTCAGCTTCTGAACCAATCAAGTGCAAAATAATAAGCCCTTCATTTGAACAAAAATCCTCACCAGCATCGTGAATCCCTAGCCTAGTCTTTATAATGCAACCAGATTCAGTGAGAATCTGCTGCATCACATTTACGTTTTGAATCCTCTTGTTTGTTAATACAGACATTACGTTATAGCAAGTCATAAAAATCAGTCTCCTTTAAAAATTGATTTAACCGTCAATTAATAGTTTTAACACAAATTTGATATTATATAACAGGAGATTTACTATGAACAAATTGTTTTTCTAACCCCCAATATTATTCTAAATATTGTCCTTATAGTTGCCAGTATCTTGATCGGCAGTTATTATAACATCTGAATTTTTAACCTCAAGGACATCGAGTATGAATATGAATATTGGAATACCAATAATAAGACCCCAGATTCCAAGAATATGCTCGGAAACTATCAAAACCACAAAAGTATAGAAAACAGGCAGTTTTGTTTTCTGAGACATAAGTTTGGGGTTTAGTATATAGCTCTCAAGTGCATGCAATATTGCAACTAATATGAGTATATATAGGATCATTTTAAAGCCACCAATACTAAAAGCAATTATTGCCAGAGGGACTAAAGAAACAATCACACCAGCAACTGGAATTAGTCCAAAAACAAAAATCATAAAGCCCAATCCAAATATCTGTGGAAATTTAAGTATAGACAACATTATCATGGACAGCACACAGTTGATAAATGATATAGTTATCTGAGTCTGAATTACCTTTCCGAAAGATTGCAAGAACTTGCGCCCAAAGAACGCCATCTCATCATATACAAAGGCAACTTTACTATTTTTGAAGCCTAATGTAAATTTGGCTATCCTACTTTTTTCAAGAATAAAAAATAAGCTTAAAATAATTGCTACAAATATATCAAAACCCCACTTGCCTATATTTGTTATTGATTTAAACAAGGTTTTAAAATTATCATTTATATAATTGGATACCTTGAAATCTTTAGATAAGGAAATGATGTAATTAAGAGTTTCATTATCATAGGTGCTATTTAAAAAAAGTGTGGCTTGATCTATTATAGATTTTAATTCGGAAATAATTACAGGTACATATTTGTATAGGACATATATTGCAAACGCAATAATGGCTAAATATACTGTAATTATAATTACTTTCAAAAGTCTTGAATTAATTATTTTGGCTCTCGTGAAAAAAAAGCTTGATGCGGTGTAGCCTAAATACGCAAATATAAAGGTAAGCAAAAACATGTTTGCCATTCCTTTGAGAAGATATATCGTAATTCCAAAGGCAATAAGTATAAGCATTCTTCTCGGCATTTGTCTTGAAAAAATTGATTTTAAAGTTGTCATCACGTTATCCTTTTTATATTATTAGAAAATACATGGAAACCTCTGCATGTGAAGAAGATGAAACAAATCGCAGCGCAGCGCAGCGTAATGTACTTACTTGATTAATTATATATAAATATCAAGAAGTAATAAAGCTTTATATTTAAAATATTATTTAAGATAAATAATTAAAAAAAGGATACCGTCAAAAACGGCATCCTTTTTTTGGTGTTACTAATTATTTCTTAGAATTTGTATAAGCTTCAAATACCTTCTTAGTGATAGTTCCACCAATTTTGCCGGCTTCTCTTGAAGTTAAATCACCATTGTAACCCTGCTTTAGGTTAACGCCTACCTGGGATGCTATTTCATACTTCATATTCTCAAATGCTGATTTGTTACTTGACATAATTTTGTTCCTCCTAATAATTTTTCACCGTATTTCACTAAATCTTAGTGATGTTCATCGGTGTACTAATATAATTTGCATTATTAAAAAAAATATTACGGTAATATTTTCCTGTCTAGGTAAACTCGAATTTTCTTAAATAAACAGTAAAAAAAAGTGGCGGTAATTACCGCCACTTGGGTAGTGATTAGTGCTCCCTTACTGTCTCTGATTCCCTAAACAATAGGCTTATGCTATACAAACCAGCAAGACCTACTATAGTAAATATTGTTCTTGTGATGAGCGAGGTAGCCCCAAACATTGATCCAACTAAATCATATCGGAACAAGCCTATAGAAAGCCAGTTCAGAGCCCCAATGATTATAACTACTAATGATACTCTATCCAAAGGTGTTCTCATGGTCACAACTTCCTCTCTTTTTTTTAGTTTTACGTAAAACTTCCCATATTAAAGAAATTTATAACGTAAACATATATTTGATTTCAGTTATATTATAATAAATGTAAACAATTTTTATCCTACTAAAAAAATACCATATTAGTATAAAACTTATACTTTTAAAAAATAAAATAACCGCACTTCCTTTTTACGAGAAATGCGGTGTATTTAAATAACCATCTGCTTTCACAGGCAGTTAGTACTGATATATGATGTTATATATTTTTTCAATAGTAGAGAACCTTCTATTTTTGCAAGCCACAATCAGGGTTAAGGCAGTTTATATTTTAAAATTATTCTGATTAGGCAACAATATAAACAAATGATTTACTGATGTGTTCTTACTTTAGTATAATATGAAATACAAAAATTATGTGTGATATCAAAATTAACAAATAGAAAAATATTTTAAACGATAAAGAGAATTCGTACAGTATATTAGTAGTTTAAGAAATGGAGAACAAACCTTGAAACCAGTTCAAATACCAAATTTGCCAATGGATGATGTGACCACTGTAATAATTGATGGGAGAGCGACCCCAAAAATTAAAGAAATGCTGATGCAACGGAACGTTTCAATTATTTCAACGTTGGCACATCCAGATGTGTATCCAGCAGTAGCATATCACCCAGATATTATGTTTCATCACATCGAAGGTAATATAATTGTGTATGCTCCAAATACCCCGGAATCCCTGATAAACTTACTCTGCGAAATGGGCTTTGATATGAAAAGAGGAGATACTTTGCTGGGAAATAAATATCCTCTTACAATTGCCTATAATGTAGCACGAATTGGAAACTATGCATTTCATAATACAAAATATACTGATCCCGTTATAAAAGAGTTACTTTTTAAAAGAGGTATTGAGCTGGTACACGTTAACCAAGGATATTCAAAATGTTTAATCTGTGTTGTAGACCAAAACAGTATAATTACCTCTGATTTGGAAATTTGTAAAAAAGCGACTGCAGTAGGTATAGATGTATTGCTAATAGAACAGGATAATTCAATAATGCTCGAGCCTTTTGACATGGGCTTTCTCGGAGGAGCAACCGGCCTAATTGGAAAAAATAAGCTTGCATTTGCAGGTGATTTGGGTTTTCATAAAAATTCCAAAGAAATATTATGCTTTTTAAGTTTAAAATCTGTGGACGTGGTTATGCTTAATGATGAAAGACTAATAGATTTAGGAACCATAATTCCTATAATACAGACTTAAAGGCTTAAAGGCATAAATTACTTTAAGTATGAAGAAATAATCTTTAACGTGTAGTACCTATGAAAATTGCAATGCATATAATGTAGCATAACTTGAAGGCGGAGCATTCAGACAGACTTGTTGGAAGGTAAGTAAATTTTAAATATTTAACTATAATTTGGCATAAACTGTAAAAACGCTCACTGCATACAACATTTTACCGAAACATATACTACACTCGAAGGGAAGTGAAGTTGATGCAGTATCAGTATCTCTCAATAGGAGTTAACGATAGCGCAGAAAACATAGTACAACAAATAGATAAGGAACTTCAGCAACTAAAAGAAGAAAAAATAAATTACTCAATAAAAGAGGTTGATTTTGAGGGTGCAATTTCTGTAGTGTGCAATATAGAAGAAGATTCATCTGTTGAAAAATCCAATCAATATGAGCTACTTAAATTCCATGTGTCAAATGCTCTTGCTGACCATGTTATACAACAATATGAAGTAAAACTGTTAACTAGAATAATAAATAGCAACTATGGATATTTCAATGCATCTGAAAAGAAAGAAATATTGCGTATTTCTCTTAAAATAATTCAGAATGATGATAAAGTATTTTTTAATACTCTATTTCAAATAAGACGAAGAAATATGATTGTCAAAAAACTTATGGAATACTTTGAAGGTTCTAGCAATATAATTTTAGACGGTTTTGTAAATTTCAGACTAAAGGATTATATAAAGGAACTTGAGGATATTATTGATAATGCGGTGGATGATTTTCTTATTGAAAGAGAGTATAAAGAGTTTATAAGGCTTCTCAGATATTTTGTAGAAATACAAGACTCTAAATTTAATTTTGTACATGTGATAATGCAATATGATAACAAATATATCCTGCTCGATGAAAAAAGGCAAGAAATTACTAATGACTGCATACAGGAATTTGTGCCTGATATACCAGAAACAGAGATAAATCATGATGACCTGCTTGTGAGCTCTCTGATAACAATTGCTCCTAAAAGTATAATAATCCATAATTGGGAGAGGTTCAAAAATCAAAAGCTGCTGGATACCATTAAGAATGTTTTTTCTGGAAAGGTCTTTCTGTGTAGTGGATGCAATATTTGTGAATATAGTTTTGCAAAATCTGACAGGAAAGAATAAAGTTTTTGGTCCTATAAAAGATAGTAAATAATTACTATAAATTTTATTATAATATATATTGACAAAAAGGTCGTATGTAAATACAATATATTGTGTAATTACAATATATTGCATTAAAAACAGATAAACCACTTTATATTTTTTATACAATTGATATAAAGTAATTTATACTTAACTAAAGACAAAAATAACGATTTACTACAGAAAAATTTTATAAATACAAAAGATTAATGTCCGGGAAAAAGAAAAGAGAGTCTTATGACTCTCTTTTTCCCTATACAAAGATTGAATTATATAATAAACTTGAAGAAACATGTAAATAATTCTGATTAAAGAACAAATAAGTAACCCCTCCCCAAATGGGAAGTTATCGTTTGATTGTTCCTAAAGATCAAAATTGTTTTTTAGGAGGTGTACTCTTTGAAAGTTATAGGATTTGTTGGACCGAGTGGCACGGGTAAAAGTCATAGGGCCTCATGGGTTGCAAGAGAGCACGGCACTGACTTTATAATAGATGATGGGTTGCTTATAAAGGGTAACCAGATAATTGCTGGTGTTTCAGCTAAGAGAGAAATTACAAAAATTGCTTCTATAAAAAGAGCCTTGTTTACTGATAAAAAACATACAGAGGATGTAGTGAATACTCTAAAAACTTATGATACCCAAATTCTATTGATTATTGGGACATCAGACGGAATGGTAGAGGCAATAGCGGAGAGGCTTGGAATAGGTTCCATTGATGAAAAGGTTTATATAACAGATGTGGCCAGTGAATATGAGATTAAGCAGGCTTTGTCTACAAGAAGAGAACAGGGAAAGCATGTAATTCCTGTTCCTACCTTTGAAATCAAAAAGGATTTTTCAGGTTATTTTTTGGATCCTCTCCAGATATTCAGGAGAAAAGGAAAGGGCAGTTATCAGCTAGTAGGTGAAAAATCTGTTGTACGTCCAACCTTTAGCTATATGGGAAATTACACCATATCTGATTATACAATATATCAGATAGTGGAGTTTGTGACCTCGAATATTGAAGGAGTATCTAAAATATCAAGGTTTAGAGCAGAAAACAGACCAGATGGTATATATATAGAAATGGATTTGGTGCTTATCTATGGCTGTTTGATAAAGCAACTTCTCAGAGAGGTTCAAGAGAAGGTAAGTGAGCAAATAAAACACCTAACAGCGCTTAATATAAGAAGAATGAATGTAGTAGCAAAAAGCTTGGTTATGGA
>DATCIH010000125.1:0-5026 GCA_036507955.1 Clostridiaceae bacterium
GATTTTTTGAGTTTGCATTCCTTAGGGGAAACTCAAAATCTCAACAACCTATCTCGAGCAGTATTTGCAATGGCTAGGCCTATAGATATTATTTTTATTGCAGACAGCATAATTATAATTTTATTAATTTTTCTATTTAAAAAAAGATATAGGTCTAAAACTAGAAATATAAAAATCTTCTTAGTTTATTTAATAATTCCAATTGCTTATATCTCTATTTTACATTTTAATAGTGATTTTCATGATGAAAATTATAATGGGCCTGTGTTTTTTAAAACTCAATTTCTTCCAAGTTCAACAATGAACAATTTATCACCTATCGGGTATCATTTTTATGACACATTATTGTTTATTCAAGATAATATGCATCATGTAATAACCGCAAAGGAAGAAATAGAAGTAAAGAATTGGCTTGGTTTCAAAAATGAAGATATAACAAATGTTAAAGATAAAGGATTATATAAGGGGAAAAATTTAATATTTATCCAAGTTGAGTCCTTAGAGAACTTTGTTATAAATCAAAAATCCGAAGGACAAACGTTAACTCCTAATTTAAATAAGATGCTTGCGAATAGTATGTATTTTGATAACTTTTATGAACAAGTAAATACTGGAAATAGTGGGGATGCAGACCTCATGGTAAATGCATCAGTACTTCCAGTTAGAAGAGGGAGTACTTTCTTTAGGTTTCCAAACAACAGTTACAATACTCTTTCGGATATTTTAAAAGTAGAAAATTACTACAGTAGTACACTTCATGCTTCAGATGGAAATATATGGAATATAAGTAAGGCTTTGAAGAATTTTGGATTTGATCAAGAACTTGATTATAGAGATTTTAAAAACACAGAAAAATTCTGGATGGGACTCACTGACGAAAGCTTTTTTTCTCAAATATCTACTATGATAGATACAGTAAAGAAACCTTTTTATTATTATACCGTTACTGTTTCCAGTCACATACCTTTTGTTCTCCCAGATAATATGAAGAACCTTAAATTGTCAAAGGAATTTGATAGTACTCATATGGGAGCTTATTTCCAAAGCGTAAATTATGCAGATGAGCAGATAGGAAAGTTCGTAGACGAACTCGATAAAAAGAATGTTTTAGATAATACTATTCTAGTTATTTTCGGTGATCATACAGGCGTTCACAAGTACTATGGTGATGAGATAAATAATCTTAAGGAATATGAAAGTTGGTGGGACGACAACCTAAAGGTCCCATTTATAATATATAGTAAGGGGTCTAAAGGACAACTTGTAAATACAGTAGGAGGAGAGGTGGACGTTCTTCCTACAATTGCAAATCTATTCGGTATTGACAAGGAAAAATACGAAAATACTTCTATGGGTAGAGATTTATTAAATACTAACAGGAACTATGCAATTTTAAATGATGGTGTAGTTGTTGGAAAAGAGACACTAACTTCAGCTGAAATTAACAATGTTAATCAATCCTTTACCATAGCTGATTTGATAATTAGAACAAATTATTTCAATAAATAATTCACAATTGCATCACAGTTATATCACAATTACTTTGCTTAATTGACACTAAACCTACACATATGATTGATAAAATAAATGTGAGTAGGTGAGAAAGTGAGAAGAAAGTATATTTTTGTTATTCTTATTACATTCATAGTAGTCAGTTCGATTTCTATTTTTAAGAATGAAAGAGTTTTATCGGATACTCCACTAGAATTAAAGGTAGCTTCAGGTGATAGTTCCGTGAAAAACACAGTAAGCCTTAATCTACTAGGAGCCACGAATAGTAATAGTGAATATTCAAACAATATGGACAAGCCCATATCCATTGACTCTTATAAGGACTATAGTGGACTTATATCTAATATAAACAATTATCTATCTGGGTTAACTGGAGAATATGGGGTTTATTTTAAAAGTCTATCTAATGATATTGAGTTTGGAATAAATGAATAGAATATTTATATTGTGGCTAGCACAGTTAAGGTACCTATAAACCTTTATATATTTACTCAAATAGCAGAGGGGAAAATTGACCCCAATACATCTATTGAATATACTGCTACTGATTTTGAAACTGGGACAGGCAGTATTCAATATGAAAGCTATGGAAAAGAGTATACAATTAAAGAGCTTCAAAGGTTATCCATAGAACAAAGTGATAATGTGGCAATAAATATGCTATTAAGGTATGTTGGAATTGATAAGGTTCATAGCTTTGAAAATCAATAGTTAATCATGAAATTGATACTACTAGAAATGTATCCAATCCTAAAGATATGGCAATGTATATGAATGCTGTTATTGATTTCAGTACGCTTCATCCTGCTGAAGGAAATGAATTTTTATCTTATCTTGAAAATACTATATATAATGATAGAATCAGTAGCGAATTGCCATCAAATATTGTTATAGCTCATAAAATTGGAACAGAGACAGGTGCAATCCATGATATAGGTATAATATACGCAAATAAACTATTCATTTTGGCTGTAATGTCAAAGGGAGTGGACGAAAATATTGCACCTGAGGTAATAGGACATATAGCTAAGCTCATTTATGACTTTGAAGAAAACTAGAATAAGAATAGGGGACGGTTCACAACTTTTCTTGAACTGAAAAGTTGTGAACCGTCCCCTATTTATTATTGAAGATTAAAGAAATAAGACTTATAATATTCCTAATATTACATATTAGGAGGGCGTTTATGGAAAAATCAATTTTAGAAAAACTCTGGAAAATTAAATCGTTCAATTTCACCTGCTATGATGGTGAAAAAGTAATGGTTGAGGAAGGGAAAGCACAAATTGATCTAATGATTGAAAAATGTGGTATAAACACAGTGAATTTTGCCTTTGGAGCTTTGCAGGATCATACCTATTCGGTGGACATAGATTGGAAAGGTCCACGTACTCTTAAGGAGGATAAGCTTTCCATTCTAATTAATTATGCAAAATCAAAGGGTTTAAAGACAATATTAAAACCTATGGTTAATGTTAAAGATGGTTATTGGAGAGGATATATTCATTTCTTTGATGAGGATGTTCCATGCGAGCCAAAATGGTCGGATTGGTTTAAAAACTATACGGATTATATGGTAAGCTATGGAAAATTCTGCGAAAAGGAAAAAGTGGACATGATTATTATAGGTTGCGAAATGGTAAGCACTGATCATAGAAGCTTTGAATGGAGAAAAGTTATCAGCAATTTAAGAGATGTTTATTCAGGTCTACTTACTTATAACTGCGACAAATATCAAGAGCACAATGTTAGTTGGTGGGATGCTTTAGATGTAATTTCAGCTTCTGGCTACTATCCTTTCCCAGATTGGGATAAACAAATAGAAAGGATAAAAGCCGTTGTAGATAAATTCGATATGCCATTTTTCTTTTCTGAAACTGGATGTCCTTCCACAGAGGGATCAAGGATTGCTCCAAATGATTGGACAATTGTAGCAACAAAACCTGTAAGTGAAGAAGAACAAGCTGAGTTTTTCCGTATATTGTTTAAAGCCTGTGAGGGATTAGAATGGCTTTATGGCTATAGTATATGGGATTGGAAAATGACAGGGTATAAGGATATGGATATTTCTATAGATGGAGGATATTCCGTACTTGGGAAGATAGCGGAAAAAGTTATTTACAAAGAATTTTTAAACTAATTTTAAAAATATAAAATCAAAAGGCCCATTTAAATTGTAACGTACAATTTGAGGGGGTCTTTTTTCCTATATTTAGGCTAAGCGAAAAAATTAATAAATACTTAATATTTAGAAACTTTTATTTTTGAAATTTAGGTAATAATAATTTTGTAGAATCTAATTAACATGGAGGTATAGTTATGAAAAAAAGAATGATAACCAAAATTTTTGCTTTAAGTTTTATTTTAACTTTAAGCATGAGCACCTTTGCTTATGCAAAGGGAGAAGATGGAGCTACTTTAACTGAAAATACTGCTGGACATAGACATCCTAGGATGGGCTTTTTCTCACCAGATATTATGAAGGAGCTAAAAATATCGGAAGATGAGTTAAAGGAAGGTATGAAATCTAGTAAGAGCATCTTTGATTTAGCGAAAGCAAAGGGATTTTCAGAGGATAAAGTAAAGGCTATTATCTTAAAGGAAAGAACTACTAAAATAAATGAGGTAGTTACTTCAGGAAAGCTTACAAAAGCTGAAGGAGATGCTAAAATTGCAGCCTTTAAAGCTAAGCTTGAAAAATGGGATGGTAAGCTTAAGATGAAAAAGGGCATGGGACCTAACTTCATGATTGGAAAATATCTGGGATTAACACCTCAGGACATGGAGGAAGCTAAAAAATCGGGAAAGACAATTTATGATTTAGCAAAGGAAAAGAAAAATATGTCCCCAGCAGAGGTTAAAAATTATATCATTGATCAAACTTCGGTTAAGATAAATGATGCAGTTTCTAAGGGCAAGTTTACAAAGGAAAAAGGGGACGAGATAATAAATAATGTTAAGACTAAGATAAACAATTGGGACGGGAAAATTAATTAATTAAAATTAATGAGACGAGGGAATTACCTCGTCTCATTTTTTATTAACTAATTTATTTACAATGCTCACGGAAAACCCAATATTTCATAGTAAATCGAGCCTATATGTGTTTTAGTAAAACGGTAGAAAACTTGATTCTTGTAAATTATAGTGATATTATTGGAGAACATATCCTGACTTCTGCAGCAAAATAGACGAACAAACAGCCGTTAGCCGTTGTAAATACAGTGCCTAACGGCTGTTTGCTTTTGTCATAAAGTCATAGTGTATTTTCTGATTTTTTTGTATCTGCTAATATTTTTTTTATTTCCCCTAAACTTCGGATCCTTTTAGAAAATTCTATGCCAAATATTACTTCAATGTCCATAAGTATATCATCGTAATAATCGAACAGATAATAGTTTTGTTGAATATATGTACATTCTGCTTTTACCAAACTTTCAAGAAGCTGAGTAATGCTGTATTTGTGTTCTGTTTTCATTTCAAGTATTCTTGCAATGACCAATGCCACAAAACA
>DATCIH010000126.1:0-4425 GCA_036507955.1 Clostridiaceae bacterium
TATTTCTTTCTTAAATATCATAATGGTAGGTATGCTAGAAATACTATATTTTGATGATATCTGAGGATTTTTATCTACATCTACCTTTACGAATTTTATTTTACCTCCATATTGCTTATCAAGTTCTTCCATAACAGGTCCCAACATTTTACAAGGTCCACACCAGGGTGCCCAAAAATCCACAACTACTGCCGTATCGGAACTATATACTTCATTTTGAAAACTTTTATCTGTTATTTCTTTTATCATTTTAATTTCTCCTTTCCTTCTATATAAACAGATTTACATTTGCTTCTTCAGCTTCACCTAGGTAGTAACCAACTCCGCCAATTTTTACTCCATCAATAAGTTCCTCTTGAGTTATCCCCATTACGTCCATAGACATTGAGCAGGCAACAACCTCCACTCCACTATCCATTGCTGATTTTATTAAGTCTTCAAGAGAGCTTATATTTTTATTTTTCATTACTGAGCGGATCATTTTAGCACCAATTCCCATCATGTTCATTTGGGAAAGTTTAAGCTTTTTACTTCCTCTTGGCATCATAAATCCAAACATTGAATCGATTATTCCTTTTTTAACAGTTACTTTTTCTGGTTTACGTATGATGTTAAGACCCCAGAATGTACATAATATAGTAACCTTACTTCCCATTGCAACTGCGCCATTTGCAATAATAAAGGCCGCGATGGCCTTATCTAAATCACCACTAAAAAGTACCATTGTCTTATTGGTTTTTTCAACTGTATTAATAGAACATGTGGTATCTATCACTGCATCTTTATTAATACCTTTTCTTATAACTGCATAACTCATACCTTTTTCTTTTTTTAAATCCATTAATTCATTCTTTGTTTTATTACACCAAGCTCTAATGTCCTCATAAAATCCTGGGTCGGAAGCTATTACTTGTAATATTTGACCCTCATTTAATCCGTCAATATTCTCTTTAACTTTAAGTAGCGGTCCAGGGCAACACATTCCACAAGCATCTAGGACCTTATCAAAGTTAATTATGCCATTATCTGTTTTCTGAGCAACTTTAGTGTTTTGATCTAACCCCTGTCCTTTTGCCTTATCATTAATTTCCGGTTTGTTTGGCTTAAAATTTAAGATTGAAACTGATTTATATCCTCCAGTTAAGTTTTTAACTTTGTATCCTTTTGGAGCCAGCATTCTAGAAGCTATATATCCTTTAAGACCTATTGCACAGTATTCAACGATTTCTTTGTTTTTGTCCAATTCTCCTATTCTTTCTCTTAAGCTATCTATCGGAATATTTATAGCATTCTCAACATGTCCATTGCTGAATTCCATTTCAGTACGTAAATCTAAAAGCGTAGTATTTTCTTTGTCGTATTCCATAAACTCATCTGGTGTTAATATGTCCATTCTTCCTGCTAGTACATTTTCCGCAACATATCCTGCCATATTTACAGGATCCTTAGCCGATGAGAAAGGTGGTGCATATGAAAGCTCTAGCTCTGTTAAATCATAAATCGTTCCTCCGAATCTAATTGCTGTAGCTATTACATCTATTCTCTTATCCACTCCATCATAACCCACACCTTGAGCTCCAAGAATTTTACCATCGGGACTAAAAATAAGTTTCAAGGTCATGGAAAGAGCCGCGGGATAATATGAAGCATGAGCTACAGGATGAATGAATATAACTTTATAAGGAATCTTTAACCTTGTTAAAGTTCGCTCATTATTTCCTGTACTTCCAGCTGTTAGGTCGAAAACCTTAATAATTGAAGTTCCTTGAGTCCCCTTGTAAGTAGTTTTAAGACCTGCTATATTATCTGCTGCAATTCTACCTTGCTTATTTGCAGGACCTGCAAGAGGTATTGCTGTTTTTGTTTTATTTACAAAATCTACAACTTCGATAGCATCACCTACTGCAAATATGCCAGGAACACATGTTTCCAATTTTTCATTTACTAATATGTGCCCTTTAGGTCCAAATTCTATACCACTATTTTTTAAGAATCCAGTATCAGGGATAACCCCTATTGCAAGTATTACTATATCAGTGTTTAATTTTGCACCACTACTTAAAGTAATTTCAACGCCATTTTCAGTATCTTTAAAAGCTTTAACTCCATCATTTAAAATCATAGAAATACCGTTATCTTGAAGTTCTTTTTCAATTGTTAAAACGATATTTGTGTCAAAAGGGGCCATTATGTGAGGAGCGGCTTCTACCAAAGTAACCTGGAGTCCTCTTTCTTTCAAGTTTTCAGCCATCTCTACGCCAACGAAACCTCCGCCAATAATTACAGCACTATTAACACCCTTTTTGTCCACATATGCCTTTATATTATCAGTATCTGGTATATTTCTTAAAGTGAATATTTTTTTACTATTAATACCTTCTATATTAGGTCTAATTGCTTTTGCTCCAGGTGATAACACTATATAATCATAGCTTTCTTCATAAGTTCCGCGAGCCTTACTCTTAACTGTTACGGTCTTTTTATCCTTGTCAATGGAAACTACTTCGCTGTTATTTCTTACATCTATATTAAATCTCGTTTTGATACTCTCAGGTGTTTGTACTACAAGTTTTTCTCTTTCCTTTATAACTTCTCCTATATAATAAGGTAATCCACAATTTGCAAAAGAAATGTATTCATCTCTTTCAAACATAATTATTTCTGCATTTTCATCAAGCCTTCTAACTCTAACTGCGGCTGTTGCTCCGCCAGCTACTCCACCTATAACTAATACTTTTTTCATAATAAATATTCCCCCTGTATTTTATAATTATTTATTAATACGACTTTAAAATTGAATTTATCAATTTTATTATTCTTTCATCTGTAATTTTATAGTTAACTTCAAGCCCTTTACGATGACCCTCTATTACACCAGCATATCTTAACTTCTGTAGATGCTGAGAGACTGTAGATTGAGGAATCTTAAGACAAGTTTGCATATGACTAACATTGCATTGACCTTTCTCTAGTATACCTTTTACTATGCACAACCTAATAGGATGAGCTAATACTTTTAAAACTTCTGTAATTTCACTATATTTTATATAATTCGAATCCATAGATTTTCCTCTCTCCTGGATTTTAACTGAGTATTATATAGTTAAAATGTATATCCAAGAACATATCCTAATACCTAGATATTAAATATTGTTATATATACGTTCATTGATATATCTTAATATTACGATATATTAATATGATAACACATATAAAATAAAAAGAAATAAAAATATATATTTTTTTCGATATTTATTTTTAATAACTGAGTAAAAAAGATGCATCGAAATTTAAACTGGTACATATTGAATAGATATTTGAAAAAAATCTACTTTATAGGTACCAGTTTATAAACTACCCTTATTTTATTTAAATGATTTATTTAACTTTGTAATATACTTATCTCTTTTTTATAAATGCATAAACCATACCTTTTTCTTTTCTTACATCCACCAATTCATTATTCATTTTATCACACCAAGATCTAATGTCCTCATAAAAGCCATTATCTGTTGCTGTAACTTTTAATATTTGTCCTTCATTTAATTCATCCACACTAGCTTTAACTTGAGTAAGTGGTCCAGGACAACACAAACCACATACATCCAGTGTTTTTTCATAATAAACAATGCCATTATCTAATTTTTCTTTTACAATCTGAGTATCAGGGTCTATATTTGGTATTTTTTCTTCATCTCTATTGAAATCTTTTTTTAACTTGTAGTTTAAATCCGAAACTGACTTATATCCTCCAGTTAAGTTTTTAACTTTGAATCCCTTTTGAGTTAAAATTCTAGAAGCTACATATCCTCTTAGACCTACTTGGCAGTATTCAAGTATTACTTTATTAGCATCCAGTTCACCTATTCTTTCTCTTAAACTGTCTACTGGTATATTTATAGCATCTTTAATATGCCCATTATTAAATTCTATCTCAGTACGTACATCGAGAAAAACTGTATTTTCTTTCTCATAAGCCAAAAACTGATCTGAGGTCAGTACGTCAACTCTTCCTGCGAGCAGATTTTCAGCAACATATCCTGCCATGTTTACTGGGTCCTTAGCTGATGAGTATGGTGGAGCATAGCAAAGCTCAAGTTCTGTTAAATCATCAACTGTTCCTCCGAGCCTTATCACTGTAGCAAGCACGTCAATCCTCTTATCTACTCCATCATAACCCACGCCTTGCGCTCCAAGTATTGTGCCTTTATCATTAAAAATAAGTTTTAATGTCATTGGAAGAGCACCAGGATAGTAAGAAGCATGAGAAACGGGATGAACAAAAATAACTTTATGTGCAATATTAAGCCTTGTTAAATTTCTTTCATTATTTCCTGTACATGCTGCTGTTAATCCAAATACCTTTATAATTGAAGTACCTTGAGTTCCCTTATAAGTGGTGGCGAGCCCTGCTATATTATCAGC
>DATCIH010000127.1:0-16588 GCA_036507955.1 Clostridiaceae bacterium
AACAAGGTGTTCAAACCCAGCAGTATGTGGCGAAAATTCTATCTATTTCTTTGGGACAGGTTTTAGTAGGTTTTGTTGGGATACTTGTAATTTCAGTGGGCTTCTTTCATGTTTATCAGGGAATCATGCCAGGGTTCGATAGTCAGCTTCACCTCACTTATGGTTAAGGTTGATATATTTAAAGGTTTGTTAAATATATCAATAATTATTTTTTTATCTACTATTGCTTTAAAAAATATTTCATTAATATCTGAAATATTTATATTCAAACTATTTGAAATCTGTGCAAAAGCATAGGCAATCGGAATATTGCGGGAGCTGATTTTTTCTAAGCCTTCAACTAATTGTTTATAAATACATCTGATAAGTCTTTTCCTGTTATTATTGCCCAATCAATATTTTTAGCATTAAAAAACCGTTTTTCTATTTCAAACTTTTCCATTGTCCTTTGATTGGGAAGGTTAGTATCAGGTTTTAATGTTCTAGCATAGTAATTTATCTTTCCTTTTTCTCTTGTGGTAATGAGAAAATCTGTGGTCATTATAATATCTTCACCCTTAAAATTTGGATACTTTATCCTAGTCTCAAGTGCGATATTTTGTAATTGTTCAATTGGTAAGAGGGGATATTGTTCTTTTATATCAATTACTTCTTCACTCCACTCAAAATAATAAAATGCAGCATATTCTAATTTTGATAGAAAATGATGTTCTCTCCCAGTCTTCCAGCCCAAGATACGATTTGATTTACCTTTAGAGCCGAGACTTCGTACATTTAATAAAGGAACGTATTGATCTTTGTCTCTTTCCCAAAGCCTATTTTTCATATAATCTTGAACGTATTTACTTGAAAGTTTATTAGAGTTATATCTTCCCATATGAAGTCCTCCTAAAAAATTTATATATTTGATTATAACCAAAAAGTAAAAAGTAAAAACCCTCTAGATATCTATCCAGAGGGTCATAATATAATTATTCACTTAACAGAACATAACTTAATTGTATTTCTACTCTAAAGGGCTTTATGTTAAGTTTTCTTAACTACATCCAGTAGTGGTCCCACAATCTAGACAAACCTTACAGGTACCGTTTCTTACCATTCTTGTGCTGGAACAAGTAGGGCAGGTGGAACCATAAATTCTTTCACGATCTTCCACTTTTATATTGTCCATCTTTGATACTTCCGTTACTACAACTTCCGTTGCCACAACTGTGGAATAATTTTCAGGAGTAACCTGGCATCTAGAATAATCTCCAAGTTCAATATCTATTATTTTGCTTATGAGGTCAGATATAGAGGAAACATACTTGATATATGGATGCTTTTGCACAAAGCCATAAGGTTCATATTTTTGTCCTCTAAGCATCTTTGACATATCCTGTGGTGGAATATGATATTGAAACATAACTGATAGAGTTTTTGAAAGAGAATTTAATAATCCTGTTATAATTGTACCTTCTCTATCTGTGGATATATATATCTCTGATATATCTCCATCTTCTCTTCTATTTACAGTAGTATATATTTTAACATCATCAATTTGAGCAGGATGTGTTGTTCCTCGCCTTATTCCCTTTGGTTTATCTCGTCTTGAATATTGATTACTCTTTAAAAGTTTATTCGCATGCTCTAAGAGATCCTTATAGGATAATTCCTCCAAGGATATATCCTTGTTTGACGCAAAGTTTATATTTAAAGGCTGACTAGCCTTAGAAGCATCTCGATACAAAGCAATTCCCTTTATTCCAAGTTCCCAGGAGGATATTACAACATCTTTAAAATCCTCTATGGTTGCGTTCTTAGGTAAATTAACAGTTTTTGAAACTGCTCCTGATATAAGAGGGGTAATTGCAGCAACCATTTTAACATGGCCCATTGGGGCTATAAACCTTTCTCCGCTACCACAACGATTTGCTGTATCAAAAATATTGAGATGTTCCTCTAAAAGCTCTGGAGCTCCTTCAATTTTACCGTCAGATACTTTTTCATATTCATAGCCATTTTCTTCTACTTTTTCTGACATGGATATATATTCAATTATATTAGCTATGGCTTCTTTATTATAGCCTAGGTTTTCCAGTGCTGCTTCAATTACAGGGTTAGTAATAGTTATAAAGCCACCACCAGATAGTTTTTTGTACACTATATGACTAAAAAAGGGCTCAATAGAGGTGGCTCCACAATCCATAGCGAAGGATATGGTGCCTGTAGGTGCAATTACTGACACCTGAGCATTTCTAAAACCATGTTTATTACCAGATTCTAATGCAAGGACCCAGGACTTTTTCAATTCATTGCTTAAATACTCCAGATTTTTACTTAATAAAAGCTGATGATCAACCTTTAAAGGCTCATAATTTAATTCTTCAAAAGCATCCTGGAGCGCTCCGGCTGCCCTACTATGATTTCTTATTACTTTAAGCATTGGCTCAGAGTTTAGTTCATAATATTTGAAGCTTCCAATCTCCATTGCCATAAGAGCGGAAGTAAAGTAGGAATATCCAGTAAGAATTCCTACTAAAGAAGCAATAATATTCCTTCCTTCCTCTGAATCGTAGGGATATCCCATTACCATAAGTAAAGAAGCAGCATTTGCTAGTCCTAGACCGGTTGCCCTAAATAAGTAGGTTTTTCTTGCTATATCCTCTGTTGGAAATTGCCCCCAGTGAATAGACGCCTCAAGCATAAGCTGAAGAAGTCCGATTACATGCTTATAGCCTTCTATATCAATTTTTTTAGTTTTAAGATCATAAAACTTATATACATTAATGGATGCTAAATTACAAGAGGAATCATCTAAAAATGCATATTCACCGCAGGGATTTGTTGAATTTATTCTGTTGTGATATGCTTTTAAATCTCCATCTTCCCCTTTTGGACATGTATGCCAAGCATTAAATCTGTCACTAAATTGTGGAGCAGGGTCTGCACACTGCCAAGCCGATTTGTTAAAGGCATCCCATAATTCTTTGACTTTAATCTTTTTATTTGAATTTGGATCAACTCTACCAGTAAGCTCTATTTCTTCCTCTGGGTTTTCTGATAAAGACTTAACCTTATTCATAAATAAATCTGAAAATCTAACAGAGTTATTTCCATTTTGCCCAGATACAGTATCATAGGCTTCTCCATCCATATCCATATCATAGCCCATCTTACCAAGGGCTCTTACTTTATCTTCTTCCCTGGCCTTCCAGGTGATGAAATCCATTATCTCAGGATGATCTATATCAAGACAAAGCATTTTAGCAGCCCGTCTTGTAGTTCCTCCAGATTTTATAGCTCCAGCATTTTTGTCAAGACCTTTTAGAAAGCTCATAAGACCAGAGGATACACCACCTCCGGAAAGTCTTTCATCTTTAGCTCTTATGGAAGAAAAATTTGTTCCAGTTCCAGAGCCACCCTTAAACAGTTTGGTTTCTGTTATGTATTGCTCAGATATGGAATGAGGTCCGAGCAGTTTATCTTCAATAGATAGAATAAAGCAGGCAGAAGCTTGAGTTCTTGAATAATTATCTGGGCTTTCAACTACTTTTTGAAGCTTTTCATCAAAATAATAAGTATTTTGTTTATTCCCCTTAATTCCATAGGATAAGGCTAAACCTGTATTAAACCATTGAGGAGAATTAGGTGCATGCATTTGATTTAAAAAGGTATAAACCATTTCATCATAATAAATATCTCTTTCTTCCTTAGTTTTAATAAGTTTTTCATCCATCAAGGCTTCTGTCCAAAAATTAACAAGTCTATGAGCTACCATTTTCATACTATTTTCATATTCCAGCGTTCCAGTTACTCCAGATTTCCTGAAGTATTTAGAAGCAATAATATCACAAGAGTTCTGTGTATACCCTTCTGGAAATTCTAGATCCTTCATATCACAAAGTACCTTTCCAGATTTATAATCTTTTAGAAATACGTCCACTCTTTTCCACTTAAATAAATCGTATACAGTTATATCTTTATTGTCCTTTAAAATAGATGTATAATACCGTTTAAATAGAGAACTGACCTTTTCCAAACTTAATACCCCCTAAAATTTATCTAATTAATATAATTAGATATTAATCTGCATATTGTATAAATATCAGTACAAAGCACAATATATAGTGCATAATATATATTATATGTGAAAATAATTCCAATTTCAAGCGTTTTAGAAATAACTTTTTTAAAGGTATTGAATATTAAGATTAATTATGAAATAATAGGAACATAAGAAAGTTTTTTGGAGGGTTTTTCATGGGAAATCAAATAGAAAGTGTTTTTGGTAATCTAGGTGTAAGTATCCTTTTTGGTGTAGTAGGTATATTTGTTTTAGCTTTGGGATACATAATATTTGATAAGCTTATACCTCTTGATTTTAATAAGGAACTGGAGAAGGGAAACTTAGCAGTAGGCATTTTAATTGCTGGTCTTCTTATTGCTATAGCACTTATAGTATCAAGAGTAGTAGCAGTTTAGTAAAACTAAATTTGAAATCGAGGTGAAAATGTTTTGGAAATATCCAGAATAAATAGGGATTCCAAGGTTTCACAAGAAAAAAAGCCTATTGATAATAAAAAGGAGTTTTCACAAAGTTTTAGCTTTGCAAGGGAAAAACGAAATGAAGAAGAGCTAAAAAAGCTAAGTGAGGCTATTAAAAAGAAGGGTAGTAGGCTGGCAATAACAAAATGCATGGTAGATGTAAAAGCATATAAAGATTTAATAAAAGAGTATTTACATTCTGTAATAGAATATATGTATACCCTTAAAAAGGACATTAGCTTTTGGCAAACCCAGTATTTTATTAGAGTAGAAACAATAGACGAAAAATTAGAAGAATTAACAAAACTATTTTTAGAAGGACAACAGGAAAATATATCTATAGCCAGCAAGGTTGATGAAATATCTGGATTAATAGTCGACATTTACAAATGAAATCTGAGGCAGTATTTGCTTCAGATTTCATTTTTTCTTTCTTATTGAATAACCAAAGCTACCTAAGGCATTTTGTGATACGCTTAAGTATTCACCATGAGAGTAGCATATGAGATCTGCTTTTTTAAAATCGATTTTACCTTTACTATCAATTAAGCTTTCTTCTACTTTAGTTAAAAGCACCTCGCCTAAAAAAAGATGATGACTACCTAACTCTATTATGTTTATAACCTTACATTCTAAAGAAACAGGACACTGAATTATGGAAGGGACAGGAATCTTTTCCCCAGGGTCTAGGTCAAGTTTCATTTGCTTTATTTTATCAATATCTCTACCAGATTTAACACCGCAAAAATCAACTGCATAGGTTAAACTTCTTGGTGGCATATTAAGAGTGAAGAACCCACTGCTTTTTATATTCCCATAGGATAATCTTTCAGGTCTAATAGCTAGTGATATGATGGGAGGTTTGCTGCAGGCAGTTCCTACCCAGGCAGCAGTAAAAACATTTACTCGACCTTCACTGTCTATTGAATTTATTAAAACCACGGGGACAGGGTTTAGCATAGCGCTTCCATTAAAATATTTTTTAGCCATATAATTACCTCAAACTTTCTTGAATATGTTTTATTATAGCATAAACAAGAAAAGTATACTTTTATAACTTTTTAAAATGACTTTATAAAACCAATTGAAAAAGTTATAACTTAATGCTATATTATGATTAGGGCTAATATAAAATTATGCCTTAGGTAACACCTAAGGGAAGGAGATTGTTATGTCAGAGTTTTTTAAAAATGTTTCTAAAATAAAGTATGAGGGTAAGACCTCAAAAAATCCGCTTGCTTTTAAATTCTATAATCCAGAAGAAGTTATAGCTGGTAAAACTATGGAAGAACATTTGAAATTTTCAGTTGCCTATTGGCATACCTTTACTGGTGCAGGTAGCGATCCATTTGGTGTAGGAACTGCTATAAGACCATGGAATAACTTATCAGATCCAATGGATATTGCAAAATGTAGATTGGAAACAGCCTTTGAGTTTTTTCAAAAGCTTGGTACACCATACTTTTGTTTTCATGACAGAGATATTGCACCTGAAGGCTCATCTCTTCTAGAAACGAATAAAAATTTGGATACTATTGTTAATCTCATAAAAGAAAATATGAAAGGGTCCAAGGTTAAAGTTCTTTGGGGCACAGCTAATATGTTTAGCAATCCTAGATTTGTTCATGGTGCTTCAACTTCCTCAAATGCAGAGGTATTTGCTTATAGCGCTGCCCAGGTGAAAAAAGCTATGGAAGTTACCAATGAGCTTAAAGGAGAAAACTATGTATTTTGGGGTGGAAGAGAAGGCTATGAAACTTTATTAAATACAGATGTAGCCCTGGAAAATGATAACTTTGCGAGATTCCTTCATATGGCATTAGATTATGCTAAGGAAATAGGCTTTAAAGGGCAGTTCCTTATTGAACCAAAGCCAAAGGAACCATCAAAGCATCAATATGATTTTGATTCAGCTACAGTCTTAGCATTTTTAAGAAAATATGGTTTAGATAAAGATTTTAAATTGAACATAGAGGCTAATCATGCAACACTAGCAGGTCATACCTTTCAACATGAACTTAATGTATGCAGAATTAATGGAGTTTTAGGAAGTGTAGATGCTAATCAAGGAGATCCAAACCTAGGATGGGATACAGATCAATTCCCTACTGATATTTACAATACAACCCTTGCAATGTATGAGATCCTTAAAAATGGTGGTCTTGGAAAAGGCGGACTTAACTTTGATGCTAAAGTAAGACGTGGTTCTTTTGAGATGGATGATCTATTCTATTCTCATATAGCAGGAATGGATACTTTTGCCCTAGGCTTTAAGATAGCAAATAAGCTAATAGCAGATAAGGCTTTAGATAGCTTTATTGAAAAAAGATATGAAAGTTATACAAGCGGTATAGGACTAGATATCGTAAGGAACAATGTAGGCTTTAAAGAACTTGAAACTTATGCTCTAAAGCAAAGTGAAATAGTTAATATTTCAGGAAGACAGGAACAATTAGAAGGTATATTAAATCAATATATAATGGAACAATAAATATATAGAGAGTGATGTAAATGCGCAGTATGAAGGGTGTGCTTCAAGAAACAATAAAATCTTCAAATAAAAAAAATGTATTAAAACTTTTGTACAAGGAAAAAGAACTCACTAAACAGGACATAGCAAAAAGCTTAGGACTGAGTATTCCTACTGTGATAAACAATATAAATGAGCTCCTTAACGAGGGGCTCATTGAAGAAGCAGGCGTAGGAAACTCTACCGGTGGAAGAAAACCTGTTATAATAAGATTTATGCCATCTTCTAGGTACACCATAGGAGTTGAGGTATTTAAAGATAAGGTTCGTGCAATCTTATTTAATCTTAATTGCCAGATTATTTTAGAGTATGAAGAAAAACTTATAAGTAAGAAGGAAAATGAAGATATATTAGAACCAATAATAAAAGTAATTAACAAGCTAATTGAAGACTCTAATGCAAACAGGGAGATAATATTAGGTATTGGTTTTTCTCTCCCTGGGACAGTTAATGAAGAAAAACTTATTTTAGAAGCTGCACCTAATTTAAAGCTTAAAACTGTGAATTTTCTAGAGCTTAAAAAATTATTTAACCTACCTATTTTTATAGAAAACGAAGCAAATTCTGCAGCTTTTGCAGAACTGACCTTAGGCCTTGGTAAGGAATCAAGAAATCTTGTTTATATATCTATTACTGAAGGCCTTGGCACAGGTATCGTAATAGATGGGCACCTTTACAAGGGTAAAAATAAAAGAGCGGGGGAATTTGGACATACAGTTATAAAGGCAGGGGGAAGACCCTGTAGCTGTGGGAAAAAAGGCTGTTTTGAAGCTTATTGCTCTGTGGTAGCTCTTATGGAAAGCTATAATAAGGTTTCTACAAATAAGATTTCTAAGCTTGAAGATTATTTTAAAGCACTAGATATGGGAGATTTGTTTGCAAAAATTACCTGGAATACCTATATGGATTATTTAGCAACAGGTATTGATAATATAATTATGGGAATTGATCCCCATTATATTGTTATTGGTGGAGTGATAACTAAACATCAGGAGGAACTATTACAGGGAATAAAAGATAGAATTTTTAAAGAAAATAGCTTCTACAATAAGGAAGACATAAAAATATTTAGCTCAAAGCTTGGAGAATACGCCTCAATTATGGGAGCGGCACTTATGCCACTTCAAAACCTATTTACCTAAAGGATTTTATAATATAGGAGGAAACAAAATTGGCATTTTTATTAGGAATAGATATAGGAACCTCGGGGACTAAAACAGTACTTTTTGATGAAGAAGGAAAAACTATTGCCAGCTCAACTAGAGAATATCCTATGTATCAGCCTCAAATTGGCTGGGCAGAGCAAAGGCCTGAAGATTGGTGGGAGGCTACATCTCTAACTATAAAGGATGTAATCTCAAAAACTGGAATAGATGTAGCATCCATTAAAGGAATTGGCTTATCTGGACAAATGCATGGCTTGGTCCTTCTTGATAAAGCAGGAAAGGTTTTAAGGCCTTCAATAATATGGTGTGACCAAAGAACTGCCAAGGAATGCATACAGATAACTGAGCTTATAGGTAAGGAAAGGCTTATAGAAATAACTGCGAATCCAGCTTTAACAGGCTTTACCGCATCTAAAATAATGTGGGTAAAAAATAATGAGCCTCACATCTATGAAAAAACCGCAAAGATCTTACTTCCAAAGGATTATATAAGATACATGTTATCGGGTGTATACGCAACGGAGGTATCAGATGCCAGTGGTATGCAACTTATGGACATCGCAAAAAGAGAGTGGAGCCCTGAAGTGCTAAAAAAGCTAGATATTGATAGAGCTCTCCTAGCTGATTTATATGAATCACAGGAAGTTTCAAGCATGGTTAGCAGGAGTGCGTCAGACATAACAGGTCTTAAAGAAGGAACACCTATAGTAGGAGGTGGAGGTGATCAAGCCTCTGGTGCTATCGGTAATGGTATAGTTAAAACAGGAGTTATATCTTCAACAATTGGAACTTCAGGTGTAGTATTTGCTTACACTGACAAGGTAACGATAGATCCATTGGGAAGAGTTCATACTTTTTGTCATGCAGTACCTAATACCTGGCATATTATGGGCGTCACCCAAGGAGCTGGTTTATCCTTAAAATGGTTCAGAGATAATTTTTGCTTGTCAGAAAAGGAAGTAGCTACATATATGAATATGGATCCTTATGAACTTATGAATAGCGAAGTTGAAAAAGCTACTCCTGGAGTTGAGGGTTTAATATATCTTCCATATCTAATGGGAGAAAGAACCCCCCACCTAGATCCCTATGCAAGAGGAGTATTTTTTGGAATATCAGCTCGGCACACTAAGGCAGATATGCTAAGGGCCGTCATGGAAGGGGTAAGCTATAGCCTTAAGGACTGTATGGAGATAATTAAGGAAATGGGAGTTAATGTTTCTGAGGTAAGAGCCTCTGGTGGTGGAGGAAAGAGTAATGTCTGGAGACAGATGCAAGCTGACATGTTTAATTCTGAGGTTGTGACTATAAATTCCGGTGAAGGGCCAGCCCTTGGAGTTGCTATACTTGCGGGAGTAGGAGCAGGCATATACAATTCAGTAGCAGAAGGCTGCGATGCTGTAATAAAAAAGGTTACCTCACAAAAGCCTATAGAGGCAAATGTTAAGGTCTACAATTCTTATTATCCAATATATAAAAATATATATACATCACTAAAGCCTCAGTTCAAGGAGCTAAGTAAGATCTAAGTGTTAAAATGAAAAAATAAAGTTGGGGACATACCTGCATAGCAGGTGTGTCCCCAACCTATAAATATTATCTATCATATTAATCTAACCCAATCGATAGGAGATGATAAAATGACCGAAAAACTAAATGTAGCAATTATTGGCTTTGGAACTAGTGCAAGAGTATTTCATCTTCCATTTTTATTAAGTAGTAATAAATTTGATATAAAGAAAGTTTATGAAAGAAATAGTGAGGAAGCTAAAAAATATATTAAAGGTGTGGTGGTAGTCCATAATCTTTCCGAAATACTGGAAGACCAAAGTATCGATTTAGTGATTATAACAACTCCCAATACAACTCATTATGATTTAGCTAAAAAGTCAATTTTAGCTCATAAGCATACTATAGTTGAAAAGCCCTTTACTATTAATTCTTCCCAAGGGGAAGAATTAATTAAGCTTGCTAAGGAAAAAAATGTTTTGTTATCCGTATTTCAAAATCGTCGATTTGATGGGGATTTTCTTACAGTTAAGAAAGTTGTTCAATCTGGTTATTTAGGGGAAATTGTTGAGTATGAAGCTCATTTTGATAGGTTTAGAAACTTTATCAAAGGTAGCAACTGGAAGGAATCACCTTTAGAGGGCTCAGGAATATTATATGATTTAGGAGCCCATCTTATAGATCAGGCTATAGACTTATTTGGTTTGCCAGAAAAGATTTTTGCGGACATAAGGATACAAAGACCTAATTCTTTAGTGCATGATTATTTTGAAGTGAATTTATATTATAAAAACCTTAAAGCTACCTTAAAAGCAGGAATGCTTGTTCGAGAACCTTTGCCTCATTTTATAATAAGTGGTACGGAAGGATCCTTTGTTAAATTTGGTATGGATGTTCAAGAAGGTAAGCTTAAAGCTGGTCTTATGCCCATAGATATTGAATTTGGAAAAGAACCTATAGAGCAGTGGGGTACTCTAAATACAAATATAGAAGGAATACATTTTCAAGGTAAGCTTGAGACAGAAATCGGAAACTACCAACTATATTATGAAGACATATATAGTGGTATAAAAGAAAATAAACCTAGAATTATTAAGGCCGAGGATAGCTTGGAGGTTATAAAAATAATAGAATTAGCTTATAAAAGCTATGGAGAAGGAAAAGTAATTAAGTATAATTAAATGCTATATGAAAGATTGAAAGCATAGTATAATTAAGTATAGTGTTTGTAAAACGAGGAGTATTAATATGGTAAATGATATTGCAAAATTAGATTCACAAAAAATTGTAAGTGAAATATTAGAACAAGGAGAAATTTTTAACGACATTGAAGAGGATTTATTGCATGAATTAATAGGAAGTAAGGTATCAAAAGATAATGATATAGTGCATAAACAGACTCTTACCTTTGGGGATAGGATGGCGGATAACATAGCAGAATCAGTTGGAAGTTGGAGCTTTATAATAACTGCCTTATCTATTATAGCAATATGGATAGTGTTTAATACCCTTATAAAGAAAGCCTTTGATCCATTCCCATATATACTTCTTAATCTAGTTCTATCTTGTATTGCAGCTATACAAGCACCAGTAATAATGATGAGTCAGAATAGACAGGAAGATAAGGATCGGATTAAATCTAAAAATGATTATAAAATAAATCTAAAATCAGAATTGATTATTCAAGATTTACATAAGAAAGTAGATACATTAATTGAAAACCAAATTAAATTATTTGAGAATCAATCTAAGATCTTAGATTATATAGACAATATACCTAAAAATAAATAGCTTATAGGGAAAGCCATATATTTAAGATGTTATGAGGTGATCAAAATATTATCATTTGCAAAAAAGATAAATAATCGAGAAAATCATAGACCCAAGCTTATGGCTTTAGATTTTGTTAAGTTCATTGGACCTGGGCTTTTGGTAACTGTAGGCTTTATAGATCCAGGAAATTGGGCAGCTAATGTAGCGGCAGGCTCTAGCTATGGTTATACATTGCTGTGGATGGTAACCTTAGCTACTATAATGCTAATTGTGCTACAGCATAACGCAGCTCATTTAGGCATAGTAACAGGTTATTGCATATCAGAAGCTGCGACTCTTTATTTAAGACCCTGGATTAAAAATATCATACTTAGCACAGCGGTTATTGCGTCTATTGCTACAGCTCTAGCTGAAATACTCGGTGGTGCTATTGCTTTAAACATGCTATTTAATATACCTATTAAGCTTGGAGCAATAATGGTACTTTGCTTTGTTCTATGGATGATTTATTCCAATTCATATAAGAAACTAGAGAGATGGATAATTGGATTTGTTTCTTTAATTGGAATATCTTTTATATTTGAACTATCACTTGTGCATATTCAATGGGGCAAGGCTGTGATCGGTTGGGTTACACCCGCTTTTCCAAGTGGAGCGATGATAATTATTATGAGCGTTTTAGGTGCCGTTGTAATGCCACACAATTTATTTTTACATTCGGAAATCATACAAAGTAAGCAATGGAATTTAAAAGATGAGAAAATAATGAATAGACAGTTAAAGTATGAATTTATGGATACCTTTTTTTCTATGATTGTCGGTTGGGCAATAAATAGTGCTATGATATTAATTGCTGCCACAACTTTTTTTACCAATAAAACAGTAGTTAGTGAGCTTGGACAAGCTCAGCAAATGCTTAGGCCACTGCTTGGGAATTCAGCTTCTATAGTTTTTGCCATTGCACTTTTATTAGCTGGTATAGCTTCTTCTTTAACTGCAGGAATGGCTGGTGGAAGCATATATGCTGGGATACATGGAGAACCCTATGATATACATGATAACGATACTAAGATTGGGGTTGGAATAACCTTGATTACTGCGGTTTTCCTAATTTTCTTCATTAGTAAGCCCTTTAATGGATTAATTTATTCTCAGATGTTTCTTAGTATACAACTTCCTATAACTATTTTCCTTCAAATATATTTAACATCTAGTAAAAAAGTAATGGGGGAATTTGCAAATACTACTTTAGGAAACATATCGCTATGGACAATAGGACTAACAGTCACAGGATTAAATATAGCTCTATTATTAAGTTATATTTTATAAAATAGCATACATAAAAATATGTATGCTCTACTTTAATTCAGGAAAATTTATACCTTCTATAGGTTTAACGCTTTTTCTTTTTTGCAGCGATTCTCTCCATATTTCCTAATCTTGTGTAGTAATCTGATATTTCAATTAAATGTGCAAGCGCAATTCTACCTGTGGTTACAGGAGAATCATTTGTTACATTTGCCATATACCCATATCTTGTACCATGCTCTAATTCAATATTTATTCCCATATGAAATTGTTCAAAATCTATTTTGTTCCAATTGATCCCTAACATATTTCCAACTTCAAAAGCACATCTTTTGCTAAAATGAATCGAGTTATCCACTTTATCATCTCCTTGTTTTACATTTATAGTTAAATAATTTAGTTTTAAGTTATTGCGAGTATTTTTTGTTAATACATAATATTCGCTTAGTATGTTATGGTTCCAAAGGACATACTAAGCGAATTTACATTGTATTGACCAACCGTGGGTCAATGATGCATAATTAATTAATGAAATTATTTGAGTCACTGTTCCTACATTCACAGTAGATCTGAGTATTACCTAGGGTGTACAATCAATAAATAATTCCTTCTTTTCCTGGTTAATGACTTCGATAAGCTGGGTGGGCTTTTCACTCCAAAGCTATATAGTAACTTTGACTATAATAGTGCTCCTATATTTCTTAGGTTATCATTGGGAAGCCATTTCATCAATTATTGCCGCACTGATAGTTGGGATGCTTAATCAGAAAATCAAAACCTTGGTCCACCGTGCCCGTCCCAGTATCAATCTAATTCACGTAACTAAATTATTGAATAGCTATAGCTTCCCAAGTGGTCATGTCATGTTTTATACAGGCTTTTTCGGATTTATATTATTTTTGATTTTTACGCAGTTCAAACCATCTTGGATTCGTACTTTGATACTTGTAGTATTAAGCAGCCATGTCCTTCTGGTTGGAATATCAAGGATTTACCTGGGTGAACACTGGGCAAGCGATGTAGTTGGTGCATACTTATTAGGTGGCTTATGTTTAATGGGCTTTATTCGTTTGTATCTCTGGGGTAAAGCACGATTTTTTGTTCATTAACCCATAGCTATATATGACAAGCATGCTCACCTTGATTATAAGGAAATTATATATTAAAAAGAAGAATAAATGTTGAAAGGAATTTAAACAAATGAATAATATATTACTAATTTTGGATATGTCCTCCGTACTAGCCTCAAGTTTTTACGGGAATCTTCCTAAGGAATACCGGTTTGCAAGAACAGATGAGGAAAAAGACATGTATCTTCATAAATTATTGCATACAACAGATGGACAGTACACAAATGGAGTTTTTACAATGCTTACAACACTGCTTAATATAATTAAAAAACAACAACCTAAATATATTGTTGGTGCCTGGGATTTAACAAGAGAAACTTTTAGAAAAAGACTCTATGAACCCTATAAGGGTACCAGGAAACTAATAAGAGCAGAATTAAGTTCACAATTTGTATTAGCTCAAGAAGTGCTTAAAGAGATTGGAATTGCTCAATTTGCTTTTATGGAATATGAAGCCGATGATATTTTAGGAACTTTAGCTAGAAAATTCTCTGAGGAAGTAGCTGTTAATATAATGACAAAGGACCAAGATGCACTTCAGCTTGTTGATGACAACACTAGAGTGTGGCTTATAACCTCAAAGGCAGCGGATATGTATGCAGAAGTTGGAGTAAATCCCAAGGAACTAAATATCCCCGGAGGAGTTTTTGAGTTTACTCCAGATTACATGGAAACTTTTTATGGGTTAAAGCCAATTCAAATTATCGATAAGAAAGCCATAGAAGGGGACCCCTCAGACAACATTCCTGGTGTAAAAGGCGTAGGGGAAAAGGCATTAGTACCATTACTTCAAGAATTTGAAACTGTAGAGGGTATTTATGACTTTATTGAAAATAGCTCTGAAAATGAGATAAAGGAAATGTTTAAGCTTCTTGGAATTAAACGTTCACCGTTATCCTATCTTACGAAAGTATCGGATACAGAACTGGTGGGAAAGAAAAGTGCAATGCTCAGCAAAACACTTGCCACAATAAAATGCGACATACCTGAACTGCAAGAGGTAACCTTAAGCTCTTTAGAATTAAATATAAATGAACAAGCAATGAGAAATGTATTTACAAGGCTAGAATTCACCAGGTTATTAAAATAGAGGTAAAATTTTGCGCATGGAAATAAAGGATCAATATTGACAACATTAACCCTTCTTCGTGGTATTATTTAATATTATTACTAATAATTGCCAATAGATATTTATTGTGATATACTAACCTATATTATATGGATTTTCAAAGATGTTATTTCAATTAAATATGCTTAATAAACGAAGCAGCAACTTATTTGAATGTCATATTTAATAATAAGTTGCTGTTTATCCATTCAACTATTGATTTATTAGTGATAGAACACGAATATGGTATTTATGGTGGAGATCATGGTGACTATTTATTAGACTTATTGAATAACATAGATATTCCAGTTATTACTACGCTACATACAATTTTAACAAACCCAAACGACAAACAGAAGTCAATAATTAAAGCCTTAAGTGAAAAAAGTACAAAAGTCATTACAATGGCAAAAAACACAAACAAGTTATTGCAAAGTATATATGGTGTGTCTAAGTATAAAATTGAAGTAATTCATCATGGCGTACCTGTTAAGCTTGTTTCTACTAGGAAAGCCCTAAAAAATCAATTTGGATTTGAAAATAAGCAAATAGTAAGCACTTTTGGTCTTTTAAGTCCAGGAAAAGGCATTGAATATGCTATTGAAGCTATTTGGAAAGTTTCACAAATAGACAATAATATTCTTTACTTAATTCTAGGGGAAACCCATCCAGATCAAAAGGATGAGACTTACAGAGAAAAGTTGGAAGCATTAGTTATTAAGCATAATCTTCAGGAAAACGTGAAGTTCATAAATAAATATCTTACTAAAGATGAAATAATTCAATACTTACAAATGTCAGATATTTATATGACACCTTATCTATCAAAAGATCAGGCGGTGAGTGGTACACTAACTTATGCTGTTGGTTATGGTAGAGCTATTATTTCTACACCTTATCTTTATGCTAAAGAAATGCTAGCGGAGCAGCGAGGATTACTTGCTGAATTTGAAGATTCTGATTCGCTTTTTCATTGTTTAAAATACATTTTAGAGAACCCAGATCAAAAAATGAGAATGGAAAAAAATACGATTAAACTTGGTAAAACCATGTATTGGCATATTGTTGCAAAACAATATACCGACGTATTTTTGAAAGCATCAACGCTAAATCAGGAGGTTGGAGTAGTTGTACCCGGATAATTATAGAGCTCCCTTCTATCCCTGATATTGTATTTGTGCTTTTATATTAACCTGACTTCTGCAGCAAAATAGACGAACAAACAGCCGTTAGCCGTTGTAAATACAGTGCCTAACGGCTGTTTGCTTTTGTCATAAAGTCATAGTGTATTTTCTGATTTTTTTGTATATGCTAATATTTTTTTTATTTCCCCTAAACTTCGGATCCTTTTAGAAAATTCTATGCCAAATATTACTTCAATGTCCATAAGTATATTATCGTAATAATCGAACAGATAATAGTTTTGTTGAATATATGTACATTCTGCTTTTACCAAACTTTCAAGAAGCTGAGTAATGCTGTATTTGTGTTCTGTTTTCATTTCAAGTATTCTTGCAATGACCAATGCCACAAAACA
>DATCIH010000128.1:0-8104 GCA_036507955.1 Clostridiaceae bacterium
AAATGAACACTCCCCGTGGCAGAGACCACGGGGTATCTAATGGAGAAGGACTTCGTAACAAAAACTAACTGCTGATTTGTCAGCGTAACAGAGTTACGGGGAATTTCCCATCCCGTTACGATTAAAACACCTCATTGTCAAAGTAATTTTAAATACTTTTTATATGATCTTTTCACTATACCCCCAACAGGTATAATGTTATTATATTGCTAATTTTTAAAAATTTCAAGTAGAAAAAAGTAATAATTACAAGGTTTCATTTTTTCTTATAGATCTTTAATATCTCATCATACTTACAAAAATATTTTTCTCCATTATTTCTTTGAATTCCTTCACTCTTTCCCAGTACTAAAAATCCATTATTATCTAAAGAATTATAGAAGTTTTTCAGCATGCTCTCTTGTAATTTATCATTAAAATAAATAAATAAATTTCTACAAAGGATGAGATTAAATTCGTTTAAGGTTCCATTACTAAGCAAGCTATGCTGGAAAAATAATATGTTTTTCATAAGTTCTTCTTTAACTTTTATGTAGCTTTTATTAATGTCAAAATATGCAATGAAGTTTTCCACACCTTGTGCATTTCTGTAATTATTTATATCTTTATCTAATGTAGCTGTGGAATACATTCCGTTTTTTGCCTCTTCTATAACGTAAGGATTAATATCTGTAGCATAAATTTGGGTTTTGCTTAGTATTCCTGCTTCTTTTAACATCATAGCTAAGGAATACGCTTCTTTACCATTAGAACAACCTGCACACCAAATTTTAATATGATTATAGGAATTTAAATAGGGCAATATCTTGGTTTTTATTAAAGCAAACACCATAGGATTTCTAAAAAACTCTGTAGTATTTATTGAGAAATCAAGAAACAGGTTATGAAAAAAAGATTCATTATTTAAAACTTGTTCTCTAAATAAGCTAAAATCACGGATGCCCTCTTTTATCATAGCTATATTTATTCGTCTCATTATGCTATCTATTTGATACTGTGTGTAGTCATAGCCGTAGATAATATTTAGTTCATTTAAAAAGCTATAAACTTCTTCTTCATTTAGAAGTTCTTTTTCATCAGATAAATTTAAAATTAATTTTTTAAAATTTAATTTTTTTTCAATATATTTACATTGTATACCTATATTTTGTAGGTATGAGAATAAGTATCTCTTTAAAACAAAAATCTCACACTTCTCCCGCTCTTGTAATCCAAAAAGTTTCTCAATAACAATTTTGGGAATTACATTAGCACCTAAAAAAGTTATATTAACATTTTGATCTTCTGGGGAATTTAAAAGTTCTATTAGTTCTACTGCCTGTTTAGAATCTTCAAATTCACCGATAACAACTATATTTACTTCTTCTTGGCTGTAAATTATTTTAAAATCCAAAATTATTCTCCATTGTTTGTTAAGCTTTATTGATCCAAGCTTTTACTAAGGTTATAAGCACATCATAATCAATTGGCTTGGAAATGTAATCATTCGCTCCAGCTTCCAAACACTTTTCACTATCACCTTTTAGCGATTTTGCTGTTGTAGCTATAATTGGTATGTGTTTTATTTTAACAGTATTTCTTATACTTTTAATTGCTTCGTATCCATTCATAACAGGCATCATTATATCCATTAAAATTAAATCAACAATTTCATTTTCAAGCTTTTCCAGTGCAACCTTTCCATTTTCAGCTTCAATGATTTCTGCACCATACTCTTCTAATACAGCTGCAAGCACAAATATGTTCCTTGGGTCATCATCTACAATTAGTATTTTTTTGTTATCAAGATTCAGTGCTGTATCCTTATTAATTTTGGAACTAATAATATTTTCATATTCGTCTTCACTTTTAACATTACGAAGTATTAAAATTAATTCATCCAACAACCTTTCATAAGAGTTTGTAGTCTTAATAATTATACTGTCTGCATATAACTTTATCTCTTTTTCCTGCTCTTTACTTACTTCAATACCCGTATAAACTATAACAGGTACTCTCAAGTTTTTTAGTTTTAATGTGTTATTAATTTCTTTCAACAAATCAATTACATTTTTGTATGGCAAACCCAAGTCCAACAAAATACCATCAATTTCATTTTCTTTTATGAGCTTAAGCCCTTCAGTTCCACTATTTGATGTTAATGTTACAAAGCCTATACCTTCAGAGATTGCTTTAATAGACTGAATTAGATTTATATCATCTTCAATAAGAAGCAAGCTTTTATTTTTTACCTTTACTATAGTCTGCTGGTCAATGCTCATAGTAACTGCTGCCTCTTGATTAGAGATAGCTTGCTGTGAAACTGTAAGCGGTAAATATAATAAGAAGGTGCTTCCCATTCCAAGCTCACTGCTTACTTTTATTTTTCCCTTCATAAGCTTAGAAAGCTTGTCGCTTATGGATAGACCCAGTCCTGTACCACCGTATTTTCTTGAGATAGATCCATCTCCTTGATGAAACTCTTCAAAAATTGTAGCTAAGTTATTTTTAGGTATACCAATTCCTGTATCCATTACTGAAATTACTACGTTATTTTCGCACTGGTTATCCCTTTCAATTTTTAGTTTTACAGAACCCTTATCTGTAAATTTAAATGCATTAGATAAAAAGTTTCTCACCACTTGTGAAATTTTTTCCTTATCACCATAGATATTACCTTTAAATTGATCATCCACTATAAATTGAATATCTTTTTCCATCGCAGCTCCATTAAACAAATCACTAAGCTCTTGAATAAGTTCACTGGAATTAAAATATCTATAGTTTAATTCTATTTTTCCTGCCTCAATTTTTGATAAATCTAAAAAATCATTTATCAAACTAAGCAGATGCTGCCCTGAGTTATATATAACTTTTATTTTTTCTTGTGCATCTTGAGCGGTAGTATCCTTACAGCTTCTTATTAATAGATTAGATAATAATATAATAGAATTAAGTGGAGTTTTAAGCTCGTGCGAAACATTTGCTAAAAATTGGTATTTATATGTATTTGCCATTTCATAGTCTTTCGAGCGTTTCAAAATCTCTTTCCCAGATCTTTCTAATTCTTCATTTTTAATATTTAGAAGCGTTGATTGTTCTTCTATTTGCAACTGATTTTCCTCAAGTTGAGCGTTAGTTTGTTGCAGCTCTTCACTTTGTTGCTGAAGTATTTGCTGCTGTTCTTCTAACTGAGAATTAGTTTGTTGAAGTTCCTCAGTTTGAACCTGAAGTTGTCTTTGCTGTTCTTCTAATATTTCATTTGCATTTATTAGCTCAAGTGATATTTCTTGAGATTCTTTTGTAGCTTTTTCACTTATCTCCAATAGTTCTTTAATTCTTTGATTTTGAAGTGTAGTGTATAGGTTTATAGCAATGACGTTGCTTGCGACTTCTATAAATTGCTGTTTTAATTTATTAAAAGTTTCAAAGGAGGATAGCTCAATAACTCCATATAGTTCATCCTCATAAATTAATGGAAAAGCATAAACATTAAGAGGAGCTTCATATATAGTTCCAGTACAAATTGCTGCTTCTGATTTTCTTACATTTGCAAGAAGTATAGGCTTTCTTTCTAAACCTACTTGTCCAATTATTCCCTGACCAAACTCATATATATTAGTTGCTCTATCTCTTTGTGTAAATGCGAAGGAAGAATTTAGAATAAGTTTATTATCAATATCATTATGTATATAAAATGTTCCATTTCCAGCATCTAATGATCTAGATAAAAAATTTATTGCCCTTTGTGTCAACTCTTTAACAGATACGTTACCATCCATTTCATCATTTAAGGAATTTAGAGTATCATTTATCCAAAATTCATTCTTTAATTTACTTATCAATATATTATAATCTTCAGCCAAATCACAAATTTCATTTTTTTGAGTAATTTTAAATTCTTCTAAGTTCCCTGATTCTGTTGTTTTAACCATGTGTTCTTTTAATCTGTGAATAGGATCTAAAATGCTTCTTATCACCATTATAAACGTTAATGTTAGTATAATTATTAAAATTAATAAAGATAAAATTGAGGTTATTCTCTGTGAAGATTGCAGTCTATTTGATTCTTCTATTAAACTGATTTCACTATTTGAAGAACTTAAATATATATTATTAAGATCAAGTTCAAGCTGATCAACAAAATCCGAACTTATTCCTTCAGATATAGCTATTGCTTCATCTATTTTACCGGCTAGTACATTTTCAATGATTTTATCTCTTTGTGGCTTCCACCATTTCGAAAGAAGATTATTAGCATCTAGTAAATTCCTTTTAGTATTAGAATCAACGGAATATTGTCCTATAGTTTCTAAGTTTTTTTGCAAATCGATTTCATATTGGGTAACTTTATCTATTTCCTTTTGAATATCCTCACTTTTTGATAATAAAATTACACCTTTTAGAGAACTTTTAATTTTAACCAAATTTAATTTTCCTTTAACAGTAGCATCGGAAACCTTTGATGATTGATTATATAAATTCAGAGTTATTTTTTCCAAGTTATTAAGTCCAATTAAAGAAAATGTGCCAAATCCAATAAATGTTGTAATACAAATTAAAAATAGTATTAAAAATCTTTGTTTTATACTAACGTTTTTTAAATTGTTCATAAATTCCTCCTTAAAAGTAGATATCAGAAAATTCTATATCAGGGGTAAATATTTTTTATTTTTTCCATTTAGCTAGATATTTGTCTGCATCTTCTGGAGCAACTATTTCAAAAGGAAAAATTATTATTTTCTCTACATCTTCACCCTTAGCTACTTTAACTGCAGTTTCTATAGCACATTGACCCTGTGCTTTTACATCCTGGAATACTGTAACAGCTAATTTACCACTCTTCAAGTAATCAAGAGCCTCTGGAATAGCATGTATACCACCTACAGTTATCTTACCAAGTTTCCCTGCTGCTTCTATAGCTATTAATGCTCCTATTGCCATTTCATCGTTGTTGGAAGCTACAATATCAATCTCTTTGCCAGATTTAAGCCAGTTTTCCATTAGAGCCATACCTTTAGCCTTATCCCACTCAGCTGTTTGTTCCGCAACAATTTTCATGTCAGGATATTTTGCTATTACTTCATGGAAACCTTGAGTTCTGAGTCTCTGTTGTTCTTGACCCATCGTTCCCATCATAATTGCAACGTTACCCTTAAAATTCATTTTCTTTGCAAGGTATTCCATTTCCAATATACCAGACTGTTTTGAGTCTGAACTTATATAACAGGCTGCGTCATTTTGGTTTGTGAAGGGCGTACTAACACTGATAATTGGAATCTTAGCGGCCTTAGCTTTGTCGGTTACAGGCTTTGATGAATCTGTATCAACTGGTTGAACAACAATAACATCTACTCTTTGAGATATGAAGTCTTCAACCTGTGCCAATTCTATATTAGTATCATGTTTTGAGTCAGCATATACTACTTCAACATCCTTTAAAGTCTTGGAGTAATTCTTCATTTCATCAAGTAAATAAGACGAGAATATGACATTAATATCGGAAATACAAACACCAATTTTGATCTTTGAGGTAGTTTTAGATGTATCATTTGTTTTCTGTACACATCCAGTAAACAAATACATTGTCATAGCAGTAATAAGTGCAATTGATAAAAATCTTTTCATTAGGTTCCCCTCTCAAAAGTAGATATCAGAAAATTCTATATTGATTCTTGAAATTACATTATCGAGAATATTAATAGAATCATTTCGAGGAACTTGATCATTACTGATTTTGCTAATAGGAATTTTAACAATAAATTCACTTCCCTTTAGATCTTCACTATTAACTTCGATAGTTCCACCATGCATTTCAATTAGAGACTTCACAAGACTAAGTCCAATGCCACTGCCCTCACATCTCCTTGTAAGGAGGCTGTCTGCTTGCTTAAATCTTTCAAAGATAATCTTGTGTTTATCTTGAGAAATTCCTATACCTGAATCTTTGACTCTAATTTGAATCAAATTATTGAGAATACTAATATTTACAAATATATTTCCATCTTTAGGGGTGAACTTTATAGCATTGGATAAAAGATTTAATAAAATTCTTTCAATAGCATCTAAATCACAAGCAAGTATTACCTCTTCAACATCCGTATCAAATATTATTTGAATGTTTTTTAATGCAGCATATTCCACTACTGAGTTTACAATGGCCTCCACTATCTCAATAATGTTACAGGTTGATATATTAAGATCAAAGTTACCAGAATCTATTTTTGTAATATCTATTAGGTTGTTAACTAGTCTTATAAGCCTATAGCAATTTTGAAGCTGTGTTTTTGCTTTCGCTTTCATTTTATCTCTATCTAGAACTTCATCATTTTCAAGATAATTCTTTGTCATTTGTGTTGCTCCAAGCAAAATATTTAAAGGAGTTCTGAGCTCATGAGATATATTTGCAAGAAACATATCTTTAGCCTCATTAGCTGCTTCAGCTAAATCTTTTGCTCTTCTTAATTTTTCAGCATTCTCTTGTAAAAGTATATTAATTCTTCTTTCTTTTTCAATAAGCTTTAAATATACATTAATTCTGTTTATCAGCAAAAAGTCATCAATAGGTTTAGTAAGATAATCTACTGCCCCTATTTCAAAGCCCTTTCTCTTAAACTCCTCACCTATATAAGCTGCAGTTAGAAATACAATGGGAATATGTTCTGTCTTTTTTCTACTTTTTATAATCTTTGCTAGCTCAAAACCATCCATCTCTCTTTCCATATGCACATCTAAAATAATTAAATCTACGGTATGTTTTATGAGCGATTGTAATGCTTTTGTGGAAGTATCTGCAAGCACCACTTTAGCATCTATATACTCTTCAATAAGAGCCTTTGCAGTAAATAAATTATTGGGACAATCATCAACTACCAAGATTGTATACAAATTATTTGTTACCATATTTGAAAATCTCACCTAGTCCCTAATAAATGCAGCTAAGCTTTTACTAAATAAATGAAATAAAGCTTAGCTGCATTTATCTATAATTTTGTAATTATCACCAATTATATCATAATTTTCTTGAATTCTACATGAAATCCTAAATTTTTTTTTGTAATTTTAAAAATACCGCATCAGATTTTCTGGATATTAAACAAACCCTTTTTTAATCATGAAGCGGAAGAAATTCGTAAAAATCTTAATAGATGCTTTTTGAATGGTATTCAGTTTACAATCTATAAAATAATCTTTATCTCTATAATATTGATAATCAGCAGGAAGGTCTTTTTGATTTATCACGGATGACGCTTTAAAAACACTGAACCAGATAAGATAAGAAAACGGAGGTTTTGAACCTTTCTTTTCGCTCAACAATTTTGCAAACTCTTCTGCGGACTTTTTGATTTTATCTTCCTGTATTTTTTTCTTATTGTCATTCATATCTGGTGAATTAAAAACACTCAACCTACTAATTATTTTGCCACCCGATACCATAACAGACAGTGCTTTCATTGCATTCTTAACACCCATATAACTACCGCTAGTTATTACAAGCATAAATTTCTGATCGAAATATCTCGGTCTGTGACAAGTGTAAGCAAATCTATCTATATAATTTTTCATTAGTCCTGAAACATTAGCAACATAATTTGGGCTCGCCAATATTACTCCGTCAGAAGCTTCAATTTTCTGAACAATCAAGTCCCTATCATCTTTTAACGGGCAACGCTCCTCCCCTTTGGATATACAGGTAAAGCAGCCCTTGCAGAGATCAAAATTAATATCTTTTAAAAAGAGGTACTCATATTCGCAATCCGATATTTTCTTATGTAATTGTTCAATTTTTTGCACTGTGTGATAAGTATTTGCTTTTCGGGGGCTTCCAATAATAACAAGAATTTTCATTTTAATTACCCTCCTTTGTCTGATTCTTTTATTTTGTTATAACTATTAACGTAGTTGCGTAGACATGTGCTTTATTCAAAGAACTTTTGTATTTTGTTACTTAAAAATAATATCTATTACCATATCAATTAACTGTTCTCGCTGTTTCGTATCGTAAAAATCGACATCAGCGCTCTGCCTAAAAACATCTCTTCTCAAAAACGCTGACTGAATCGTTGTAATCAGAATGTGCGTGAGCACATAAAGTTCTTTTTCTGATTTTTTGTCACCGCATATC
>DATCIH010000129.1:0-12442 GCA_036507955.1 Clostridiaceae bacterium
ATTAATAATAGAGTGCTTAACATCTCCCTTATCAATCAATTGTTTGATTTTATAAACGTCCGTAGAACAACCTTTATGACCAGGTTGTCCACCCTGTTTCTTTGTAGTTTGAGGCCTTGAGTTATGAACTATCTTCTTGAACCCATCTTTGCTAGACGGTTTTACAGAGTTTGAGCTATTTTTATCCTTATTATTTTTTAATCGTTCAATTTCAAGGATAAGCCTTTTATTTTCCTCATCTTTTTTTTCGATGGTGATGTTCATTTTATTAATAGTGTCATTAAGAGTTCCAATAGTGGAAGTAAGATTTTTTAGTAATATTTTTAAATCCCCTACTTCAGAAACTAAATCTTCATATTCTTTTTGATACTGTCTTTGATAATTAGAACCCATAAACACACCGCTTTCTGATTGATTTGTATGATAAAATTATACCATAAAATCAGTCAAAAAGCAAGCTAAACCGTTGATTTGGGCTAGTTTAAGCTGCTTTTATTTTAAAGGTTTTCTCAAAAATAATCAAATATTTAATAGAAGTATTTTTTCGATTAGTATAATAAAATATTACAGATTTTAGAATGCACACATCTGAACTGTAACCCTGAGAGTAAGCTTATATCTAAGATAAGTAGACAAGATATAATAGAGGGGTATAATACTATGCTTATGCTGATGAAATACATGATTGGAGGAATTGCGCGGTAATGGCATTTATTATCGGTCTTATAGTAATTTATGTAGTAACCTCACTTGTAATTGAGGAGAATAAAGCCAATATCTCTATGTTTAAAATTTGGGGGTATAAAAAGAAAGAAATTTATTCTTTGATACTCAGCAGTAATATCATACTTGTTATATTTGGATATATAATATCAATACCTTTAATAATAATGTCAGTAGCAAGCTTTTTTAACGTAATGACTGAGGATATGAATATAACTATTCCTGCTAAATTGAATATCAATAGTGTACTTATTAGTTTCGTGATTATTATTATAGCCTACGAAATATCTAAGTCTTTAAATAAGAGTAAGATAATGAAGATACCCATGGCAGCTAGTTTAAAGGAAAAGAGAAAACAACTTATAAAGAAAATGAGGTAAATTTTGCTGTTTAGTTACCTATGTTATAACAATTATTGTTTGGGTCAGAATATTTAGATTATTATTTTTGGGGTACAATTAGTGTATAGAATATGAAGTATACAGAAGAGGTGGTTAAGTTCGGTATTTAAAAATTGTGCTTTTGATAACACATATCATGGGTATGGTATTCAAGACTTACTAAATGTTGACTCCCGTTTAGGTACAGAAGATGAATTACAGAACCTAATTGACCAAGCTCATGCCCGGGGTATCTATGTTATTCTAGACATTGTTTTAAATCATGCCGGGTAAGCTTTTAAGTATGATTTTGGTAATAGCAACATCGTAGATGAAGCACCCCTTTCAGACTTCCCAGATAATATTTTGTGGTGAGATAAAAATGGAATAGGTAAATGGTCTGTGACACCTGAAAACTGCAACGCTGATGCAAGTGTTTGGCCTGTTGAGCTTCAAAATAACGACTATTTTTTTAGACTTGGAAACGGGAATGCAGAGGATAACAATAGTGCCCATTTTTTTTCTCTAAGGAAAATAAATATAGATTTTAAAGACAAGGATAATTTTTATCCTGTGAGAGACATCTCAATCAAAGCCCATCAATATACTATAGCAAAATTTGATTGTGATGAATTTAGGATTGATACTTTAAAATATATTTCAAATGATTTCGCACATATTTTCGGTAACGCTATAAGAGAAATTACCCAAAGTATTGGTAAAAAGAATTTCTTTACCTTTGGCGAAGTTTATGATACAGAATCAAAAATAAGCCAATATGTAGGTAGAAACACTCAAGATGTGAATGGAATTATAGGGGTGGATGCAGCCTTAGATTTTCCGCTCTTTTATTTACTTCCTAAAGTTATAAATGGACTTCTGCCGCCATCACAAATAGCAAGTGTATTTTCAAATCGTAAGGAAAGTCAGAAGAATTTCTTAAGTTCTCGTGCAGAAGCTGGAAGGTACTTTGTTTCTTTTATTGACAGTCATGATCAATATCAACGCTTTTATACACCTGGATTTCAGGAACAAGTAGAAATAGCAATTGGCGCACTAATAACCTTACAGGGCATTTCCTGCATATATTATGGTACGGAACAAGGATTAAGCGGAAGTGGTGGAATGGACAATGTGAGAGAAGCTTTATGGGAAAAACCTAATGCGTTTGATACTACTAATCCTATATATGTAGAAATGAAGGAAATCATTACCCTTCATTCTAATGAGGTTGCCCACCGGTATGGACGTCAATATTTTAGAGAAATATCTGGGGATGGTATTGAATACAAAATTCCCAACTACAAAGGGGGCGTGTTATCTTTAGCGATTAAGAAGTTCTTGTTGTCATAAATACTAACACAGAAAATAATTGGAATGGATATGTAATAGTAGATTATACACTAAATTATGAAGTTCCAAGCTTTAGAATACTTTATAGTAATTATAACAAAGATACTACTGCACTTGCAGCAATTAAAGATAATACCACTACTTATAAACTTGATGAGAGTGTATCCAGGGGAAATGTGTGTACTGTAAGTTTAAAACCTATGGAAATACAAATTCTAAAGAAGTGAATTTATTAGTATAAAAAAATGACCTCCTTTGATAATATGAAGTGTGTTTGCCGACCACAACAAGTATAAAGGAGGTCTATCCAAATTAATTAATCTGTTTGTCAATTGCAGCAACTCTCGTTTTTACCGCCTTTTGTAACCGTTCAAGTGAGATTTCGCCACTCATAACTAATCCATTCAATTGGTCCAGTAATTCATACTCATCTTCTGACAAATCTCCATTTAATGGTTTGTACACCAAATCATGTTCAACTTCCGCCCATGCATGCATTAATACTGAAGCTACTTGTATTTCGACCATGCTGTTTACATATCGAGAATCTTCTTCATAGGGCTCATCTTTTTTTAAAGCACATATGTAATGTGTTGCAAAGTAACCTGAAAATCTTTTAGAATAAGTATTTTTAATACCCTCTTTGGGAAATCTTTTAACTTTACTAATATAAAAATTCGATTCAATTAACTTATTTACCTCATCACGGTCACCGGGAAAGTATAACGCTATTCTGATCCCAGCAAAATCTACAATATCTCCATAAATAACTTGAATAGATTTGTAATTTTTCTCTATTATCCTTTTTTCTAGCTTTAATCTTAGCCTATCCGGCCTTTTGCCTCTATGGGTAACTATGGCTCTGATTCCATTTCTTTCTAGTTCTAATTCACATCTTTCTGCACAAATACGAGCAATTTCTATATAGTGGTCATATTCTTTGGAGTATATTTCCATGAATTCATCAATTATGCTCATTTTGACTCCTCTCTATGATCTAATATTTATCATAATGGTATTTTAGCAAACTTCTTTTGCAATTCTATATTTTAATTATCATTAAAAAACACACCATTATTAGAAACTATGCAACAATAAAACATCACCTCAAAATATTCCTATACCTTTTACGAGAACATTTCATACGGTCTGGACCTTTAATAGATTAGTGGTTCCAGTTATTCCTATTGGTCCTCCAGCCGTTATTACAACAATATCTCCTTGCTTAACTAATTTCAATTCTAAAGCCTTTTTTACTCCGATTTCAAACATTTCTTCAACACTTGCAGCTTCTCCAACTAGTAATGGGATTACTCCCCAAGAAATACTTAACTGTCTTTGAACTCTTCTATTTGATGTAGCTGCTAGTATAGGACAAGAGGGCCTAAATCGAGAAATCATTCTAGCGGTTTGCCCAGAGTGAGTTACAGAAATTATTGCAGCTGCCTTTAACTGCAATGCCGTTGTACAAGTTGCATAGCTTATAGCATTTGTAATATTTACCATCATGTCAAATTGCATTGCGGCTAATTTACTACCATAATCAATAGATACTTCTGCCATTTCAGCAATCCTTACCAAAGTTTCTACACTCTCGATTGGATATTTACCTATAGCACTTTCTCCTGAAAGCATAAGTGAACTAGTCCCATCATATACAGCATTTGCTACATCACTAGCTTCCGCTCTAGTTGGTCTTGGATTTCTAATCATTGAGTCTAGCATCTGAGTTGCTGTTATTACAGTTTTACCAGCTTTATAGCTTTTTTTGATTATCATTTTTTGAACAATTGGAACTTCCTCTAATGGTATTTCTACTCCCAAATCTCCTCTTGCTACCATAATTCCATCTGAAACCTTTAATATTTCATCAAAATTACTTACCCCTTCTCTGTTTTCTATCTTTGAGATTATTCTTAAATTCTGTCCACCATAACTCTTTAATAATTCTCTTACTTCATATACATTTGATGCCTTTCTTACAAAAGAACAAGCTATAAAATCGAATTCATTTTCAATAGCAAACTTTATATCTTCAATATCTTGCGTTGTTAATGAAGGCAAATGTGTGTCGGTTTCAGGTACATTTACTCCTTTGTTATCACCTATGGTACCACCATTTATTATTTTGCAATGGATGGCCTTGCCCACTACCTTTACAACTTCTAGCTCTACAAGCCCATCATTTATTAATATTATAGTGCCAACATTAACAACTTTATATAGTTCCTTGTGGGAAATAGTTGACCTTTCTTCTGTTCCTAAAATATCTTCATTAACTAATACGAACTCATTATTATCTTGTAATATTACTTCACCATTTTCAAATTTCCCTAATCTGATTCTAGGTCCTTTAATATCAAGCAATAATGCAATTGGAAGGTTTAATTTTTCTCTTGTTTTTTTTATTCTCTCAACTCTTAACTTTTGTTCATCCTTGGTACCATGAGAAAAATTCAATCTGGCAACATCCATACCTCCTAGTATTAATTGTTCTATTAAGTTATCATCATCCACGGCAGGGCCTAATGTACATATTATTTTAGTCATTCTCATAGGTTATCGTCTCCTTTCCTTTGTATTGTTTTTTACTTAATTCTTTTATAGTTCACCATAATGCCGTCCCTAAATAAAATTCCAATATAATCATGATATTTTAGATGCTTTAATAACTGCTTTTATCACCTTAGAGGACTCGATAAGCTGGGTACTTTCCTCCACATTAAGTTTAACCTGTAAGATTTTTTTTACCCCATCCCTACCTAGGATTGTTGGAACACCAAGGCAAACGTCTTCGATACCATATTCTCCCTTTAAAAGAGTAGAGACTGTTAGTATAGAGTTTTCATCGATGAGTATCGCTTCAACTATCCTTTTTATGGCTAGAGCAATTGCATAATTCGTTGCACCTTTTTTTTCAATTATAATATATGCGGCTTTTTTTACTTCCTTAAATATATTAAACTTCAGCTCTTCACTACATTTTTTCAAACAAATATCACAGTACTCATCAATATTCATACCTGCAATGCTAGTCAAGCTCCAAGCAGCTATTTCTGAGTCACCATGTTCGCCTAATATATAGGTATGTATATTTCTGGAATCAATTTCAAAATGGGAACTAAGGAGGTATTTTAATCTTGAAGTATCGAGAACTGTACCAGAACCAATTACTCTATTACTTGGAAAGCCTGAAAGCTTATAGGTTATATAAGTCAATACATCCACTGGATTTGATACTACCAATAATATAGAATTTGGGCTGAATTTTACAACTTCAGGTACTATACTTTGAAATATTTTTAGATTTTTCGATATACAATCTAGCCTTGTTTCACCTGGCTTCTGACCGACTCCAGCTGTAATAATTACTATATCCGAATTTTTGGTGTCTGAATACTCTCCAGAAGTTATTTCCATAGGCCTTACAAAGGAAGCTCCGTGGGATAAATCCATGGCTTCCCCTTGTGCTTTGTCCTTATTTATATCTACAATTACAATTTCAGATACTAATTCTCCGGTCATTAGGGCAAAGGCTGTAGTAGAACCTACAAAGCCTGCTCCAATTATTGATATTTTATTTCCTTTAGTTTTCATACTAAAACTTCCTTTCATTTATTTTGTTGATTGTTTTTACTTTTAAATAAGAAAGACAAATGACTGCAACAATGCCCATACCTACAAACAATCCTACAAGATGAATTGGATTAAATGCAGCTCCAATTAAAGTAAGAATTACAAGCATAATGCAAAAATATGAGCTATACGGTGCAAATAGCATTTTAAATGGTTTCCTACTGCAGTTATTTTGTGAGGGATAGGTTTTACGAATTTTTATCTGCGCACCTATAATAATAATCCAATTTCCAATCAATAACACACCTCCAGCAGTGGTTAAATATTCGTAAATTGTATCTGGCAATACAAAGGATAATAAGATGGTTATCAATAAACCACTGGTCCCAAGCAAAAGTGCAATGGCATTTACACCTCTTTTATTTTCCCGTAGAACAATTTTAGGGGCCTCATGATCCTTTGCAAGGGATAATAATACATTAGTTATAGCAAAAAGTGCTCCCACAAAAGTGGAAAAGGCAGCACTGATAATAACAATATTAAAAACAGAATTTATAATAGGTAGATTAAATGAGGAAAGAGCTGTAACAAAAGGACTCTTACTTATCTGAATATGTTGCCAAGGTACCATTTTCAAAATCATAACTAGGGAGGTAACATATAAAAACACTAAAATTAGATTTAGCGCAGTAATAGTTTTATGGATAGATTCTTTCTTCTTCAATTCATTGGAAGCAGCTCCTACAACTGCCACACCAGCGAAAGGAAACAGGGCGAAAATCATAGAAGACCATAATCCTTTTATACCTTTTGGGAACCAATCAAGATTTGATAAGTGAATAACAGGTACAGTTGCCATCCCAGCTTTAGGGGACACATAACCTAGCACAAATAATGCTCCGAAAATAATGAACACTAGGATAGTGGTGATTTTTACAATGGCAAAGAAAGACTCGATCTCCCCAAAATCTTTTACTCCAAGTAAATTGATACCTAATCCAAAAGCAGAGTAGATAACAGAAAATACCCATAAAGGAATTTGCGGAAACCAATAGCGTGAAAAAACAGATAAAGCGGTTACTTCGCTAGCCATAATCAGTACACCTGCAGTCCAATACATCCAGCCACTGATAAAGGCAATATTGTCTCCAAAAGCCTTTCTAATATAATCTCTAAAAGATCCTGTTTCTGGATCGTTAATTTTCATTTCTGCTAATGCACTAAAGGTGATATAACCAATTAGTCCCGCAACTAGAAATGCAAGTATTACAGAAGGACCAGTTAAACTAATTGCTACACTAGTCCCTAAAAAGAATCCAGCTCCAACGATAGAACCGATGCCAATAAGACTAAGTTGCCACCAAGTTATTCCTATTTCACCACTTTTATTAATTTCCTTTTTCTTATGATGCGCTACCATCTGGGAAACTATCTTTTCATCTTTCATCCTATATCCTCATCCTTTTCTAACTATTAATATGTTTAATGTTTCAATGGAAAATTCTAGAAAGGAGAAAATCCAAGGAGTTTTTATTTGTTATATTTTTTAAATAAATCATCTAAAGCTTCTCTTAGAAGAAAGGCTTCCGTCCTATCATTTAATTTAGAAAGCTCAGAAAGTCTGTCTAATTGGGTTTTAGTAAAATAACTTGATTTAAGTACCATACTTTCTGCTTCCGAAAGACAAATCCTATTTTTGCCTCCTTTTTTAGCTCTAAAAAGGCCGCTGTCTGCAACTCTAAGGAGATCTATAACATTTTTAGCGTCTCTTGGGAAGCTAGCAACTCCAAAGCTTACAGTAATATTAATATTCTCTGTTTTCTCTGCGGTTTTTAAATCAAAGGTATTATCTGATAAATACCTTCTAATTTCCTCAAGATCCATAAAACTTCTCTCTGCACCTTTTTTTACAAGTAATATAATAAATTCATCACCGCTTCTACTTATTAAGTCAGTCTTAGATAGATTATTGTTAAATATGGAAATAACTTTTCTAATTACTTCATCCCCTATAGTATTACCGTGTACAGAATTAATATTATTTAGATTATCAATATCACAGGTCACTAAGCTAAAGGGCCCTTCATTATTTTTGATTAACTCTTCAACTTTAGATTTTATTTCTTCTAAAGAAATCGGTAAATTATCCATGTTAACTCTCCTTAAGATTCTTATTTTAATATCTCACAGCTTCCTGTCATTATTATTAAAGCATCATTTATTTTAGACACTCTATCCTCATTAGTCAGTATAATCAAATAGTCTCCAGGAAAAATAACAGTATCTCCCGTTGGAAGTATTTCATGTTCTCCTCGTTTAACGGATACTAATAAACAGTGGGAGGGCCATTGAATTTCTTTGATTTTCTTTCCGTCTAAAACTGAACCCATACAAACTGCAAACTCTAATATAGCTTTATTTTTCTTATTACTAAAGGATAGATTTTCACCTTGCTTGTGTAAAAATTTTTGCAGTAAGGATTCATAAATAGGTTTTGATGAGAAAATATCTGCAATAATGTAGGCAACAATAGATATAATAGCTAAAGAAAGTAAATGACTAAAGGTTCCTGTCATCTCAGTAATTAAAATGGTTCCAGTTATAGGGGCTCTAACTACAGCCGTGAAGTAACCTGCCATTGCAAGTATTATAAAGCTATTAATATACATGGGATCAAAATGCAGAAAATGTACAAGTGTTAGCCCATAAACATTTCCAATTAGTGCCCCAATAGCTAGAAGTGGAAGAAATATTCCACCTGGCGCACCTGAGCCATAGCTTGCCATAGTAAATAAAAATTTTACAATAACTAAAACTATCAAAATTGTTATGGAAGGGTTTCCAGTAAAAAGTGAGGTTATTAGATCATGTCCTCCACCTAGAGCTTGTGGTAAAAGTAACCCAAGAACAACTGAAATTAATAAGGGCACTACAATCCTCAATTCTTTTGGTAGCCAAGCTTGTTTTACATATAGGTCCTGAGTTTTTAAAAGAAGCTTATTAAATAGAACTCCTAAAACTCCTATTATACAGCCTAATAAAATTATATAAAAATAGAATTTAAGTGGCAGTATTGATAGATTCTTTAAAGTAAAAACTGGTTTTAAACCAAAGAAACCGCTAACTACAAAATCAGCAGATAAGGCGGAAGCTAAAGCTGAAAGTAAAATTAAGGGCGAAAAGTTTTTATGAACTTCTTCTAAGGCAAACATTACACCAGCTAAAGGAGCATTAAAGGCAGCAGCGAGTCCTGCACTAGCTCCACTGGTTATAAGATATTTTTCTTCGATTTTTATTCTTTTAAACACACGACTAAACCCTTGACCAACTGCTGCTCCTAATTGAACTGATGGACCTTCTCGTCCAAGTGAAAGACCTGATCCTATAGAAAGCACTCCACCAATAAATTTACCGATCAAAACTCTCCACCAAGTCATATCAAGTTTCCTAAGTAAAACTCCTTCAACTTGAGGAATTCCGCTTCCGCTTATCATGGGCTCGTGTTTAACCATTAATCCTACAATATATCCTATAAGTATTAAAGCACCTATCCAGGGCAGGATAAGTAAAGGTTTTATAGATATAACTTTGTAAACATAAGTTACAAGAATTCCAGCTTTCTCAAGGATATATCGGTATAGTACTATTAATAAGCCGGTAATAGTACCTACCCCTATTCCTTCAAATACAAGCTTTAATCTAAAACTATGCCAGTGGAACAAGGTATTATATGTATTGTGTTTATTTTTTACTTCCATTTTTCTGCCTCCATTACTATATAGATAACTATTATATACTATTTTCCTCATTTCATAACAAGTGTAATTTAAGGAACTCATATATATATTATCACATATATATTGATATGTATACTTATAACATATTCATGATTATATACATATGTTAATATATATGATAAGATAAATACGAAGTTAACTTTTGATAACTTTGTTAAAAGTAAAATTACAAAAATTGGGGATGTGGTATTTTCAATGATAAGTGAGAGTAATGCTATAAGCATAGGAAATGAAATTCAATTAGATGATTTTCAAAGTAAAATAGATTTGAGTGATACAATTAATAGCTTTAAGTGTTCACTTGTGGAAAAATATAAAAAAAGGTATATTATTGAGATTATTAAAAATATAGAAGCATACACTGATTGGCATTTTTCTAGCATAAATAGTAAATGTTTAATTTTAAGCAGAGAAGATTTAAGCAAATATAAAATTTATCTTGAAAGCGTAAGAAAATATAAAAAAGATACAATATTGTGCAAAATGATAGCTTTACATAAATTAAGTAAATTTATCAACAAGCTTAATCATCCAGATAGTAGTGAACACTGTAACATTCATCCTAAAAAAAAGAATAGACACTATAATTATCTAACAAAAGAATATATAAGGCTCTAATTAAGCTTATTGGGATTCAAGAGATACTAAGTGTATCTATAAAATATAGGCTACTAATCATACTACAAGATACGGAGGCATTTATTATGAAAACCTACACGCCAACATTATTAAATTCAAGGGATGAGTCATATCCAGAGCTTTTTAAAAGAAGTCTCAAAAATCCTATAATAACCTCAAAGGACTTACCTTATCCTGCGCATACTATCTTTAATCCGGCAGCAACCATATTTGAAAACAATACTTTATTACTTGCAAGAGTGGAAGATAGGCGAGGCTTCTCGCATCTAGCAAAAGCAATCAGTAAAGATGGGATATCAAATTGGATGTTTGATAAGATCCCAACAGTTCAATCAGAACCAGATATACATATAGAAGAACGGTGGGGAATTGAGGATCCTAGAATAACTTGGATGGAAGAGCTTAGCAAATGGGCAGTAGTTTATACAGCGTTCTCTCGAGCAGGTCCTCAAGTCTCTTTGGCACTTACTAGTGATTTTATTAATTTTGAAAAACATGGGTCAATAATGCCACCTGATGATAAAGATGCAGCTTTATTTCCAAGAAAATTCAACGGGAAATACATGCTAATTCATAGACCCTGTTCAGGCGGTCGAAAGGCGCATATTTGGATATCGAGTTCCACTGATTTAAAAAGTTGGGGGGATCATCAAATCCTTTTGAATGCTCGTAATGGAGGTTGGTGGGATGCAAATAAAATTGGCCTTTCTGCCCAACCTCTTGAAACTACTGAGGGGTGGCTCATTCTTTATCATGGGGTTAAGTTTACTGCAGCTGGGGCAATTTACCGTTTAGGACTTGCACTATTAGATTTAGATAACCCATTGAAGGTTCTAAAGAGAAGTAATGAATGGATTTTTGGACCAGAAACACCCTATGAAAAGTTTGGAGATATTAGTGATGTGGTCTTTCCTTGTGGATGGATACTGAATGATTCTACAGGGATAGTTAATATGTATTATGGTGGAGCCGATTCCTGCATTTGCCTGGCAAATGCAAGTTTAAGTGAACTACTTCAATACATTAACAATTGCCCAAAGCCAAATGAAGATGATTTAAAACAATCTGATATTGGATAAAGATATTTTATAAAATTTTAGGAGTGATATAAATGACTACTAAATATAAAAAACTATTTGAACCTCTTACAGTGGGGAAGATCACTATTAAAAATCGTATTGCTATGGCACCTCTAGGTATGATAGCAATGGCTGATCCTTGTGGTGGTTTCTCAGAAAATGCTCAGGAATATTATATTGAGCGTGCAAAAGGCGGAACGGGGCTAATTATTACAGGTGTTACAAATGTAAACTATAACGAATTCGTACCCCTGGTAATGCCCTGCGCCTCATACCAACCTCTAATGTTTGCAAAATCCTGTGCTCCTATGAATGAAAGAATTCATGCTTATGATACTAAAATCTTTCTTCAGCTCACTGGGGGATTTGGCAGGGTGGTAATACCACATCTTATGAAAAATGCTATTGCACCTTCTGATCAAGAAAACAGATGGGACCCCTCTATTAAGCATAGAGCTATGACGGTGGATGAAATAAAGGGCTTGATTGCATCTTTTGTCACCTGCGCAGTAATTGCAAAAGAAGCTAAATTCGACGGAGTGGAGATTCATGCGGTTCATGAGGGCTATCTTTTAGATCAGTTTGCTATAGCCCTATACAATAAGCGAACCGACGAATATGGTGGTGATTTGTTAGGCCGCTTAAAGATTTCTACTGATATTGTTAAAGGCATTAAGGAGGCCTGTGGTGAAGATTTCCCGGTATCTTTGCGTTATAGCTTAAAGAGTTTTGTAAAAGCAATCCGTAAAGGTGCTCTACCTGGTGAGAATTTTGTGGAACTGGGTAAAGATATTGATGAGGGTATTGAAGCAGCTAAAATTCTAGTAGAAGCCGGTTATGACCTTTTAAACGTAGACGCAGGAACTTACGATTCCTGGTATTGGAATCATCCCCC
>DATCIH010000130.1:0-2085 GCA_036507955.1 Clostridiaceae bacterium
CGTGACGTTACTGCAACTGTTGATAATATGTCTCTAATTGCATCAAGCATAATGAGTAAAAAAATAGCATCTGGAGCGGATGCCATAGTTCTTGATATAAAAACAGGTAGTGGAGCATTTATGAAAAATGAAGATGATGCCTTTGAACTTGCGAGAGAAATGGTTGATATAGGAACTAATGTTTCTAAAAATACCATTGGGGTGATAACTGATATGGACCAACCATTAGGATATGCAGTTGGTAATGCTTTAGAAGTAAAAGAAGCTATAGATACATTAAAAGGTGAAGGACCTAAGGATCTTACAGAACTTTGTTTAACCCTTGGAGCACATATGCTCGTACTAGGAGAAAAAGCAAAGAATGCTCAGCAGGCAAGAGAAATACTTAAGAATATAATAAAATCAGGTAAAGGCCTCGCAAAACTAAGAGAACTAGTAGTTGCGCAAGGTGGTAATCCTGCTTATGTTGATGATACATCTATATTTCCTTTGTCAAATATTGTTGAGCCAATTAGATCAAATTATGTAGGGTATGTAAAGGCAATAAAAGCTGACGATATAGGAAGAGCGGCATTAGCATTAGGAGCAGGTCGTGAAACTAAAGATAGTATAATTGATTTATCTGTAGGTATCGTTCTTCATAAGAAAATAGGGGATTTTGTAGTGAAGGGTGAGTCTATAGCTACTATTTATGCCAGTAGTTGTGAAAAACAAAAGGTATCTGAAAAAATGGTACTAGATGCGTATGAAATAGTGAAATGGAAAACTATAGAAAAACCATTAATAAAAGGTGTTGTAACAAAAGACGGTATTACAAGATACTAATTAAAATATTTAAATTTATAAAGGATAGAGGGCAACATACCTTCTATTTTTTTATTGAAGTAATATATACTTTAGGGTTACAATGTAAAGATGGGAGGTATAACCATGAATATTCTAATTGTAGAAGATGAACAAGATATAAGGGAATTACTAGAAATTCATTTGTCAAAAGAAGGATATAAAATTTTTACAGCAGCAGATGGCGTGCAGGCTTTAAATATATTTGAGGAAAAGGATATAGACATTGCTTTACTGGATGTTATGATTCCCAAAATTAATGGATTTAATGTTCTTAAAAAGATTAGAGAAACTAGCGAAATACCAGTGATTTTTATAACTGCAAGAGAGGAGGAGTCAGATAAGATTCTTGGTCTTGGACTTGGCGCGGATGATTATGTAATAAAACCTTTTAGTCCAATTGAGATAATAGCACGAGTTAAAGCTCAGCTAAGGCGTTATTATAAATATTCTAATAAGACTCATAAAACTGGAATTGTAATTGGAGAATTAATGCTAGATAAGGATAGTTGTGGTATTTATAAAAATAATATAGAGGTAGCATTAAACCCAAAAGAATATAGGTTACTAGAGTTTATTTTAGAGAACCCAGGAAAGGTATATACTAAAAAGCAACTTTATGAAATAGTTTGGAAAAATTCATATTATGGAGATTCAAATACTATTATGGTACATATAAGTCATATTAGAGAAAAGATCGAAGCCGATCCTAAAAATCCTAAATATTTAAAAACAATAAGAGGAATAGGGTATAAGATGGAGAAAAATCATGATTAATAAAAGTAGATTAAAGATAATAGGCACATATTTTAAAAGCAAGAAGGTGGCTACTCAATTATTTAAAAATTATATTTTGTTTTTAGTCATTTTAGTTGCAATATTCATGCTAACTATGGTTGCTTTATTTTTCTATTTTTCTTTTAATTATGTGGATACACCAATAGATTATACTGCGGCAGAGTCTATTATAAAGCAAAATTATAAGGATATAAATGTAACAAATTTTATAAAGCATAAGGGATATGTTGAAGTGCTTGATAAAAACCTAGTTATTGTTATGGAAAATGGAAGTAAACATGATGTAGGATTTATTTACCCACAAAAATATTATAATGATATGGTTGCCAACAATTTAAAGGATGGTTATTTTTATTCTAGTAAATATGGAGCTAACAAGAATTTAATTTTAATTACAGCTATGCCTAACAGTATTTTCGATGCATATACCTGGGGGCTCAAATA
>DATCIH010000131.1:0-12887 GCA_036507955.1 Clostridiaceae bacterium
TTTTTGGCATATCCAAATTTAGTTTGCTGGTAATAAATGAATGTCATCATTGGAATAAACTTAGGTTATTTTTGTAATAATTCTAGAGTGTTTTGGCTTAACTTTTTTATTCAGTTTTTTCATAGCTCACTTTACACAATCAATTAAATATTTTTTAGCTATCTAAAATAAAAAAAAGCTTAAAAAACGGAATTTCTCCCCATTAAGAAAAACCTGCCGCCTTGATCTTTTATATCAGCGGTGTAATACCCGTTGGTACCTTGTATCGCTCGGACCAGACTTATTAAAATAACGAAACCCTAGACACACTCTTTCTTATTTAATTATTAAAAATAGCTTACAAATATATTAACAAAATATTAACCTAATATCAAGAGTAATTTTCGATTAATTGAATAAAAATAAAAATAAAAATTCATTTTCTATTTTACAAGGAGACTTTATAATAATATAATGAAACTTATAACAATAGATTGGAGTGAGACATATGAATTTTATCAGAGTTGGTGCTGCATGTCCGAAAACCGATGTTGGAAATATTACATATAATATAGTTAATATAATGGAATGTATAAATAAAGCTTCAAAGGAATCCTGTAAGCTATTAGTGTTTCCTGAACTATCTGTAACTTCTTATACCTGTGGAGATATTTTCTTGCAAGACCAATTGTTACAAGTTTCTTCAAATGGAATTCATGACCTTGTTAAATATTCTACGAATTTTGATTTGCTTATTGCAGTAGGAGCACCCTTCAAATTTAAGAATTGCCTTTATAACTGTGCTTTTATAATATTTAAAGGTAAAATTCTTGGCATAATACCAAAAAGCTATATACCTAACTATACAGAATATTACGAAAAAAGATGGTTTACTGAAGGTTTAGGTCTAATTAATAAAGTTATAAGTCTTCCTTACCAAAAGGATATTCCCTTTGGATGTGACATCATATTCTCCTATAAGGATATTAATTTTGGCTTTGAAATATGCGAGGATCTTTGGGTAACTATACCACCCTCTAGTTATCTTAGTTTAGGAGGGGCACAAATTATTGGTAATCTATCTGCTTCTAATGAAATAGTAAGCAAAGCAGCCTATCGTAGAGCACTTATTGAAAATCAAAGTGGTCGATGCATATCCTCCTATGTTTATGCCTCCTGTGGAGTACTCGAATCTACCACAGACCTAGTGTTTAGTGGTCATATGTTGATTTGTGAAAACGGAAGCCTCCTTAAAGAAAACTCTCGTTTTCAAAGGGATAATTCTATAATAACCTCCATAATAGATGTTGATAAGCTAAATCATGACAGGTTAACAAATATAAGCTTTCGAGATGGTCAAAGATATGATAACCTTTCCTATAGAAATGTAAGCTTTAACTTTGAAAGCTTAAGTTATGGGAAGTTTGATAGAATGGTAACTAAACATCCTTTTGTACCCTCTGATGAATTAAATAGAGAAAGTGTCTGCCAGGAAATATTTGATATTCAAGTGGCAGCTTTAGCTAAAAGGATTGAAAAGACTACTTTAAGTAAAGCAATAATAGGTATCTCCGGAGGTTTGGATTCAACCTTAGCTCTTTTAGTTACTGTTAAAACCTTTAAACTATTAAATATTCCCTGGACTAATATAATAACAATAACCCTTCCAGGTTTTGGAACCTCAGATCGTACCTATCAAAATGCCATTGCTCTTTGCAAAAATCTTGCCACTGACTTTAGAGAAATAAATATACAAGACGCATGCCTTCAACATTTTAATGATATTGGCCAGGATGCGAGTAAGCTGGATGTTACCTATGAAAATGTTCAAGCAAGAGAAAGAACTCAAATCCTTATGGATATTGCGAATAAAGAAGGTGGCTTGGTTATAGGAACCGGTGATCTTTCAGAAATAGCCCAGGGCTGGAGTACTTATAATGGAGACCATATGTCTATGTATGGAGTAAATTGTTCCATACCTAAAACTCTTGTACGCTATTTAGTAAAATATGTAGCCCAAAAGGAAATGGATGAAATGACCGCAGATATATTAATGGATATTTTAGACACCCCAGTAAGCCCAGAGTTATTACCTAAGAATGCAAAGGGGGAAATATCCCAAAAAACAGAGGACATAATTGGTCCTTATGAGCTTCATGATTTCTTTCTTTATTATTTCGTCAGACAGGGTTCTTCCAAGGAAAAAATACTTTTCCTTGCTCAAGAAGCTTTTAATGGAGAATATGATAGTACAACAATAGAAAAATGGTTTAACAGTTTTATAAAGAGATTTTTCAGTCAGCAGTTTAAAAGATCTGCTATTCCAGATGGTCCTAAGGTTGGAACCATAAGCTTGTCGCCTAGAGGAGATTGGAGAATGCCCTCTGATGGTAGCTGGGATGCTTGGAAATAGAATTACTTTTTAATAAGAGTTTTAATACCGGAAGATATGCAGATGAAAAAAAGTAAAAAAGGTAAAAAATAAATTACTAAAGTCATCACCGTTTCTCCTATATCCTTTGAGCTAGAAAATGTCTTTAGTAAAAGTATTATGGTAGGTATGATTCCAACTATACCTACTAGTATTAATATCAGACTTATTATATTTTTATTGTTAATTTTTTTCATTATTTATATCCCCCTAAAATTTAAGTACAATGTAATATTCTATATACTTTTATAAAATCCTTTATTAAATGAAGGAAGTAATACCTTTTATTTATAAAGTTGACATAAAAATTGCTTTGTTATATCATTTACAAGGTAAGATTTTTAATATTAAATACATAGGAGTGAAACTAATGGAAGCTATTAAAGTAAGAACCAGATATGCCCCAAGCCCTACTGGTTATATGCATGTTGGCAATTTAAGAACCGCTTTGTATGCTTTTCTTATAGCCAAACATGAAAATGGAACCTTTTTACTCAGAATAGAAGATACTGACCAGGAAAGGTATGTGGAAGGCGCTGTTGAAACTATATATTCCACCTTAAGACTTACAGGTCTTGTCCATGATGAAGGACCTGATATAGGCGGAGACTATGGACCTTATGTTCAAAGTGAAAGAAAGGATTTATATCTTAAATATGCTAAGGAGTTAGTTGCAACAAAGGAAGCTTACTACTGCTTTTGTTCAAAGGAACGATTAGATATGTTAAGGGAAAATTCTGAGGCTTTAAAAAGGCCTTACAAGTATGACAAACACTGCATAGACCTTACTAAGGAAGAGGTAGAAGAAAAAATATCCCTGGGTATTCCTTATGTAATTAGACAAAATAACCCTACTGTTGGGACGACTACCTTTGAAGATGTAATCTATGGCATAATAACTGTTGAAAATACAGAGCTTGATGATATGATCTTAATAAAATCTGATGGTCTTCCAACCTATAATTTTGCTAATGTAGTAGATGACCATTTAATGAAGATAACTCATGTGGTAAGAGGCAATGAATATTTAGCCTCTGCACCAAAGTATACAAGGCTTTATGAAGCCTTTAAATGGGAAAGTCCAGTTTACGTTCATTGTCCAAGGATAATGAAGGATGCTCAACATAAGCTTGCTAAAAGAGATGGTGATGCCTCCTTTGAAGATCTTCTTGCAAAGGGCTATTTAAAAGATGCTATATTAAATTATATTTCTCTGCTTGGCTGGAGTCCAGGAACAACTAGAGAAATATTTTCTCTACAGGAGCTTATTGAAATATTTGATTATAAAAATATAAATAAATCTGATGCGATCTTCGATCCACTTAAGCTTAAATGGATGAACGGAGAATACATAAGATTAAAATCTATTGAAGAATTTCATGAGATGGCACTTCCTTATTATCAATTATCTTTAAGTAACAGTAATTTAGATTTTAATAAAATTAGTCTACTTCTACATAATAGGACAGAGTTATTAAATGATATACCAGCACAAATAGACTTCTTTGATATTCTACCCGAATACTCATCAGAACTTTATATTCATAAAAAAATGAAGACAAATACTGAAAATTCGCTGCAAAGTTTAATAGTGGCTTTACCAGTATTAGAGAATCTAAAAGTATGGAGCTTTGACTCTATCCATAACTGCGTTATGGAGCTAATATTAAAGCTTGGAGTAAAAAATGGTATAATATTATGGCCTTTAAGGACTGCCCTTTCGGGGAAAGCCTTTACCCCAGGTGGAGCCTTTGAAATAGCTGAAATTCTAGGAAAAGAAGAGTCTATAAAAAGGATTAAATTTGGAATTGAAAAACTAAGTAAATAAATAAAAAAGAAGCAATTTCTTGCTTCTTTTTTATTTATTAAATTTTCCCGTTATATGCTCTATACTTATTTTTATTACTTCAGTTTTATCAATAGAATTTTTAATAGTTTCTACTGCCTTGTCTATATATTCCGGAGAATGCTTTAACAGAAGTTCCCTAAGGGCTTCAAACTTTTCATCGTCTTTGCATCTTTCTGCAAGTCCAAATAAAATTACGCTTTCATAACTTGTGGTAAACCTTTCTGGAATCACCTTATAATTTCCAACCACAGAAAAAGAAACCTTAGGCTCATTTTTTATATTATCTATTTTATGACCCTCTATAGCAGAATGAAAATATATTTTATCTTTATAGTATACATAATTTAGAGGAGTAGCATATGGGAAGCCCTTTTTATTGTTTGTTGCAAGAGTTCCATATTCACTTTCTTTTAGTATTTGAAGTACTCTTTCCTTGCTCAGTTCTTTTTCTTTTCTTCTTAAGTCTGTAAACATCCTAAATCTGTAACCCTCCTTTGGAGTAACTCTATCCCATTCATAGCACAAATGGTATAAGCTTACAACATCTTGTTCATTATATAAAAGAATTTTTTCCTTCTTACCTTCTGGCATTCTATTAATATATTCAGTATCCTTAACTACCTTGCTAAAGGTTTTTGCTAGGTTAGTTCCACTTATTAGCTCACTTTCCCTTACGATACCAAATTCCTTTTCTAGGGCTTTTAAACCTACACATAACTTAGATTTTTTTTCAAATAGCTTTTGCATATCTATCTCTGTAAAGTACTCTTCTATAACAAAATCTATATTATATTTTTTAAATAAATATTTAATTACAGTAAAATCATTGTTACCTGAAAATGTAACTAGATATCTTTTGCCACTATTCTTATGCATATCAATAAAATAATCTCTTGCTAAGGTCAGTATATCTATCGCATCATATTTATTTTCTATCATATATTGAGTAACCATAAGTTGTTTTTTCTCCGAGTCGTATATACAGCCACCAAAAACTCCTATACAGATAGGCTTTTTATAAATATAATGTTCTAAATCGAAGAAAATAGCTTTTTCAATTATGCCCTCCATTCCTGGAAGTTTCAAAGTATACTCACCAATAGCTCCTACTACCGCTATATTATTTTCACGAATTACCACCATATCACTCTTTTCTTATATATGGATGCTTTCAGAATCCATATAATAAATTACATCTTTTCTTTCAACTACTATTTTTAAATCATTAACTATATCAATATCAGATATAACTGCCTTTAATAAGTCCTTTGTTGGATTTACACAGACCGGATGTTTAACCAGTTTAAGCATAGAATAATCTCCAGTTGTATCCCCATAGGCATAGGACTTTTCCAAATCTATATCATACTTATGAGATAGTTCTAATACTGCCCTTTCTTTACTGCCACTATCCCACATAGGCTTTACATCACCAGTATAAATATTATTTTCATCTAATAAAAACTTAGCACCACGAAAATCATTAAAGCCATATTTTTGTGCCATCTCACAAACAAGTTCTTCAGGACTACCTGATATAGTTATTAAAATATGCCCTTGTTCTTTATGCCATTTTATTTTATCTCTGGTGTATGTATATACTTTTTCACCTTTTTGTCCTACAACAGCTTTTGCTATAAACTCGACCTGAGATTTATGCAAACCTTTTATTGCTTCATTATAAATAATCGTCATCTTTAGAAGATAATTATCATAATTGCCTTGTCTCTTGTCATACTTAAGATATTCAGGTTTAACATCATTGTACCATTTTTCAGGATTTATTATTTCATATTTGACAAGTTTTTTAAAAATCTCTGTAATTAATCCTTCTCTATATAAGGTTCCATCAATATCAAAGAAAGCTCCAATAGCCATCGCTACCTCCTTTTCAACTTATTGCACTCAGTCCACTCTGGGTACAATAACTGCAATAAAAATAGACGATATCTCGTCTACTTTTAATTAACATTATAATTCAAAGTAATACTTTATAAAAACATAGTCTATTCAAATATACCCAATTTATCGGTGTAATCAACTATAGCCTTAAGTCTTTCCCTATCTAATAGATAAAATTGGCAACCTACTAAATATTTATCATTTTCATTTCTGACCCACTTTACTTCACTTAAGCACCAAAAGGTTGGATTATCCTCAATTTTAAGCATAAAGGACAAGAAATCCCCCACTTTCATTGGTATCTTACCTATAAAGCAAACCCCGGTCTTTGAAAGATTCACTGCCTTTAGTAACGGGCCCTCTACATTAAAATCCCTGTAAACACTTACATTATTTATACAAGGATAAAATATCTCTAAATTAAAATCTATCCTGTCAGTAAACCTCTTTTCTGGAATGGAAACCTTATCATTTTGGAATTCTTCAACCATAGCCTTATTTCACCTCTATAATTAATTATAGCATAAATTTTTGAAGCAATACAATTATTATTGTTTAAAAAAGAAATTAATTTATTGACATAACATACCATAGATGTTATCATGTAATTGAGAATGATTTTCATTACGAGGTGATATTATGAGTATATGCGATTTAAAAGTTGGTGAAAGTGCAACTATAGATTTCTTATCCGGAGAAGAAAAACTTATTAAGAGATTATTATCCTTAGGTTGTACACAAGGAACTGAAATACTATTAAAAAACACTGCTCCTCTTGGAGACCCTATAGTGGTTAATCTTCGAGGTTTCAGTTTAGCAATTAGAAAAAAAGACGCAAAAGGTATCTTCGTAAAATAAGCCGCTTTTTAGGAGGTCATGTGTATGATTATAGCCGCATTACTCGGAAACCCAAACGTGGGAAAGACTACTATATTCAATAGTCTCACAGGTTCGAACCAATATGTTGGTAACTGGGCGGGTGTAACTGTTGAGAAGAAAGAAGGCTTCATTAAAGGTAATATAAAACTAGTGGATTTACCAGGTATATACGCTATGGATACCTACTCTAATGAAGAAAAGGTATCAAAAAAATTTCTTGAAAGTGGTGAAGTAGATGTTATTGTCAACATAGTAGATGCATCTAATTTAGCTAGAAATTTATATTTAACCTTCCAACTTATGCAATTTAATATTCCTATAGTATTAGTTTTAAATATGGCTGATGTAGCTAAAAATAATGGGCTTATTTTTGATATTGATAAATTATCAAAGCTATTAAACGTTTCGATAATAGAAGTAGTAGCTTCAAAGAAAAATGGAATAGATAAACTAATTGAAATACTCCAAAAGGGTAATTTTTTAAAGGGTGCCATTGATAATGATTATCATTCCCTTAACGAAGCTGAAGTTTATTTAAAAATTGAAGGTATTCTAGGTAAAGTCCTTAAGAAAAGTGATGTAAGAATAAATTTTATAACAGAGAAAATAGATAACTTAGTGCTAAATAAATATTTATCCTATCCTATATTTTTATTTATTATATTTTTGATTTTTAATTTCACCTTTAGCTGGGTAGGAAAGCCCCTATCGACCCTTTTTACTTATGGAATGAATATATTTATATTTAAGGGTGCAGAAAACCTTTTGAAAAGCAGTTCTCCCTGGTTTAGTTCACTTATTGTAAAAGGAATGCTTGGCGGTGTGGGATCAGTTATTGTGTTTTTACCAATAATTCTATCCTTATTCTTAGGTGTATCCTTTCTAGAAGATAGTGGATATATGGCAAGAGCTGCTTTAATCATGGATAAGTTTATGAGGAAGATGGGTTTATCTGGAAAGGCTTTTATACCAATGATGGTAGGGTTCGGTTGTTCAGTACCTGCTGTTATGTCTGCAAGAACGTTGGAAAGTGAAAAGGATAGAAAGCTTACCGCCTTACTCATCCCCCTCATGTCTTGTAATGCAAGACTACCTGTTTATGCTCTATTTGCCTCAGCTTTCTTCCCTGGTTATGAAAGTTATATAATTCTTTCTTTATATGCTTTAGGAATTGTACTAGCCTTTATAATTGGAATAATATTTAAAGGAACTCTTTTCAAAAAACAAGAGGAACCCTTTTTAATAGAGCTTCCACCTTATAAATTGCCAGGCTTTAAAAACTTACTTTTACATACCTGGGATAAGGGAAAGGGGTTCTTGAAAAAAGCTGGGACCATAATATTTTCAGTTTCAGTAATTGTATGGTTCTTATCTAATTTCAATTTCTCTGGCATGACGGATATTAATTCTAGCCTTTTGGCATCCCTTGGGAAGCTAATAACACCATTTTTTATTCCATTAGGCTTTGGTAATTGGCAAAATTCTGTTTCCCTTATATCTGGACTTATGGCTAAGGAAGTAATAGTGGGAACCATGGGAGTTATTTATGGTAGCAACTTAGCATCTGTACTTCCTAACTTCTTTAATCCTCTTGCCGCTTACAGTTTTTTGGTTTTTGTGCTTTTATATACTCCATGTATTTCGCTTATTGCAACTATGAAAAAAGAATATGGAAATAAAATGGCTATTTTCTCAGTTGCCTACCAATTAGTCTTAGCATGGATAGTTTCTTTTCTTATCTATGATATTGGAACATTATTTATGAGGTGATAAAAATGAAGGATATTATTGAAATAGCTGTAGCAGTTGTAATTATCGTTATAGCTTTAAGAATTTTTATTAAAAGTATAAAGAAAAAGGGTTCTGGCACCTGCGGTTGCAGTAATTGCAGTGCTAATTGTAAAGGAAGGAAAAGTCCTAGCAGGGGTGGAAAATAGAAGCTAGTTTTTAAAACTAGCTTCTAGGTTGTTTAATTCATCAGAATTTATATTCCCTTTTAACAATGTATCAATAAGCTTAGAGGCTCCATTTTTTGATATGGTATCAGCTTTAAAATTGAACTCTAACTTATTTTTCTTTAATAAGGACAATATAAAGGCCCGTTGCTTTTCAGAAAGCATATCTGGTCTTTTAATTTTATTTTTTTCAATATATAGCAGTATATTAAAAATCTTAGGTAGATTTAATACATCCTCAAAATTATGTAAAAGTATTATTTCTCTAGTAGCCACATTTCTGCTTGTTAAATACTCCTCATAAAGCTGAACACTTTTACCTCCATCTATCTGATCTGCCCTGACTATACCCAAATATTTCTCAACAGACTTTAAATTACATCTTTCAAGGCCTATTTCCTTATGAAAGGGTTTTATCAATCTATAAAGGTCTACATGCGTCTTAGGTGGAGCAAAATCAATATCCCAATAATCCATTCTAGCTGAGATAAAAGGCTAATCAAAGGCTATACCATTATAAGAGCACCAGCTCTTAAAGGGATATAACGCCTCCTTTAAGCAATTTAATATTTCCTCTTCCTCATCTCTGCCCTCTGCGAAGAATTGGTCTACATGAAGTAGTCCTGCTTCCTCAAAGCTACCTATAGATATTAAAATAATAAAGTCCTTATTTTTATCAAAGCCTGTAGTTTCAATATCAAAGAAAACAAGCTCCCCTAAATTGTACTTTTCATATATCTCCCCAGTGATATTTATTCTTTCAACATGTTCCTTAGTGTACATTCGTGTCCTCCCCAAACTACATCTTTTCTACAACTTCAATTCCGAGTAGCTTTAATCCATTGCTTATAACCTGACAGGTAGCTTCCACTAGTTTTGCTCTAGCTTGTAGTAGCTTATCATCCCCTGCATTAAGTATACTGTGTAAATTGTAAAACTTGTTAAAGCTCTTTGCCACGCTTATTATATGTCTAGTTACAAAAGATGGTTCAAGCTTATCTACTGCTGCAATAATAGCTGTATCAAACCCCTGAAGCTCCTTTGCTAATTCAAATTCTTCTGTGGAGCTAAGAAGAGTATAATTAACCTCATCTTCTAATACATTTATCCTTCTTAATATGCTTTTGCCTCTAGCATAGGTATATTGAACATATGGGCCTGTTTCTCCATCAAAGCTAAGCATTTCCTTCCAATCAAATATAATATCTCTTTCCCTATAGTTTTTAAGATAAGTAAATATCATTGCACCGATACCTACCTTTCTTGCAACTGTCTCTTTATCTTCTAAATCTGGATTCTTTTCATTTATTATCTCTAGAGTTTTGTCCATGGCTTCTTTAAGAAGATCATTTAATAAAACTACATCACCTTTTCTAGTGGAAAGCTTCCTATCTGGAAATTTAACTAGTCCAAAACCCACATGCTTGCAATCCTGCGCCCAGTCATAACCTAATAGCTTTAGAGTAGTAAAAACTTGCTTAAAGTGAAGTTCCTGAGATGTGCCTACTACATATATATTTTTATAAAAGTCATAGGTCTTTTTTCTATACATAGCTGCAGCTAAATCCCTGGTAGCATATATTGTAGCTCCATCAGATTTTATAATTATACAAGGAGGCATATTATATTCCTCGAGCATAACAACCTTAGCCCCATTGCTTTCCACGAGTAGTCCCTTATCTTCAAGGTCTTTAATAACTGCATCCATTTTATCCCCATAAAAGCTCTCTCCTGCATAGGAATCAAACTCTACCCCAAGTAGCTCATATATTTTTCTAAATTCCTTTAAGCTCAGTTCTTTAAATTTAGTCCAAAGCGCTACTTCCATTTCGCAACCATCCTCAAGATTTTTGAAATGAAGTCTTGCCTCATCATTTAAGGAAGTATCTTTTTCTGCTTCCTCATGAAATTTAACATATATCCTAAGTAGCTCATCTATTGGTGCTTCTTCTAGCTTTTCTAAATCAACCCATCTTTCGTAGCCTGCTATAAGCTTACCAAACTGGGTTCCCCAGTCACCGAGATGGTTTACCCTAACACAGTTATACCCCTCAAAAGACAATATCTTATATAAGGAATTACCAATGACTGTAGTTGACAAATGGCCTATATGAAAAGGTTTTGCAATATTTGGTGAAGAAAACTCTACTACTATATTTTTACCTTCTCCAAGATTTGTAGCTCCATATTGATCCTTTTCCTTAAATATCTTTTCTAGAGTTGCCTTAATAAAATCGATTTTACTAATATAAAAGTTGAGATAAGGTCCTGCATTTTCTACCTTTTCTAAACCCGCTTTATTCATACTATTTTTTAAGTCCTCAGCTATCATATTAGGGGATTTTCTCATTACCTTTGATAACTGAAAGCAGGGGAAGGCGAAGTCTCCCATTTCTTGTCTTGGTGGAATTTCAATATATTTTTCAATTGTTTCAATATCAATATCAACTTTTTCCCTAATTTTTTCAGCAATAAACCTTTTATAATCCATAAATACACCTCTTCTTTAAAAATATTCTATAATGAAAAAGCAATGTTATTGCTTTTTCATTAAATGAAGACTAGCCTATAGGCTAGTCTTCTAAAACTAAAAAACGACTCTATATAAAGAGACGATGATTACCGCGGTACCACTCAATTTGACATAAAGTCCACTTAAAACCTTAACGCAGTTAACGGCAAACCCTACTTTTTTCAGGCTGCTTTTCAATGGTTCTCTTGGGCTAAAAACAACTTAAGGGCTCACACCAAATCCCCTTCGCTTAAAGTTCATTTATAGTCTACTCTCCATATCAACAAAATTTAATATATTTAACTTATCATATTATACAGCATAACCTGATTTAATGCAAGAATCAATGAAAACTATAGCTTTTTCAAAACTAAAAAGGTATAATTGTGTATTGAAATAAAAAATAAGGCAGAGTAAGTAATTGTGCGTCAAGTGCTAGCTGGACGGGAATTTGCCGCTAGACGAAAAATCCTTGGATTTGCGATACATTTGCTGCATTCCGCTGCCACAAAAGGACTTTTCTCCTTTAGTGGCATATTTGGGAGAGGAGTTTTTTTTATGATAGATAATGAAAAAATCAAAGCAGCCTATAGGCTCATATTGGAGGCTATTGGTGAAGATCCTAATAGAGAAGGTCTTAAAGATACTCCTGATAGGATAGCTAGAATGTATCAGGAGATATTTTCAGGAGTTAATGAAACTGCTGAAACTGTCCTTTCAAAAACCTTTAAAATAGAAAACTCATCCATGGTGGTTGAAAAGGATATAAGCTTCTATTCCATGTGTGAGCATCATCTGCTCCCATTTTTCGGGAAAGTTCATATTGCTTACATACCTAATGGAAAGGTAGTGGGCCTTAGTAAACTTGCCAGGGCTGTGGAGGTTTATGCAAAAAGACCTCAGCTTCAAGAAAGGCTAACAGATCAGATTGCAGAGGCAATATATACAAGCTTAGCATCTTCGGGTGTGCTAGTAATTATAGAAGCAGAACACCTATGTATGAATATGAGGGGAATAAAGAAGACTGGGAGTAAAACAAAAACTGTTGCTTATAAAGGAATCCTAAAGGATGATTTGTCTATGAGATCTGAAGCCTACAGTCTTATAGCTATAAGCTAAATGGAGGATATAATCAATAACCCCTACCCTAAAGGGATAGGGGCTTGAGGTAGAAATACTAATAGCCCAGTTGACTAGACTGAGTATTAAATCACTACGTTATTCAGGTCATAACACCTGCGAATGTTTATCCTAGTTTGTAGCACTGTTGTCTATTATTAAACAATCTTGTGGGTACGAGATAGTGTGATAGATGTAAAAAGCCTAGATAACATTGTCTAAGGATATTAACTCTAACATATAGGAGGTTTTAAAAACATG
>DATCIH010000132.1:0-12344 GCA_036507955.1 Clostridiaceae bacterium
TACTTCTTCATATATCTGCTGCTTGGTCAGAATCTTTCCCTGGTTTTTGGCAAGGTAGCAGAGGATATTAAATTCCTTTGCGTGAAGTTCTATTTGCTCGTTCCGGACGGTAACAATCCGGGTATCAATATCAATAATAAGCCCATGAAAAGAAAGACGATTAGCTTCTTCGATGGAACCGGTATTCAAGGTCGTATATCTGCGAATTAAGGACAAGACGCGGGCTGTAAATTCTTCCACATCAAACGGTTTTGTCAGATAATCGTCCGCGCCTGACCGCAGGCCAGTTACTTTGTCGGCGCTTGCAGTTTTGGCCGTAAGCATCAATACTGGAACGGCGCTCATTTCCCTTATTTTTTCGAGTACCTGAAATCCGTCCATTTCAGGTAGCATAACATCCAGAACAATAAGATGATAGCTGCCTTGTGCCGCCAGACCTAAGCCATCCGTGCCGGTATGAGTAAAATCAGCTCTTATATTTTCCTTTTCCACGCATTTTTTAAGTAATTGACATAATTCTATGTCATCATCAATAATCAAAATGTTGTTTTGCATTCCAAGTCCTCCATTATTTATCACTTTCGGGTTTCTTCCTTGCATCCGTAGGCTTTTCCGCATTCTTTGGAATCATCCATATCCTGCTGAAACGCAAAGCACCTTCAATCCTGCTTTCTTCACACAGCTTTTGTATCCGTCGTTCGGATATACCCCATTTTTGCGAAGCCTCCCGAACTGATATAAAATCCATATTTTCATCCTCCGTTATATAAATAACCACTTTTATTATATACGGATGAACGAATAAAATCAACTTTACACTTCACATAAAAAGAAATTTACTGGTTCCATGTTGAAATGCCAGAAGGAAAAAACCATCAAACTTGAGAAATATATCGTTGTTCTTTTTCTGCTGTTCAGCATTCTTAGAGTGAGAGGTTCGCCTTCATGGTTCACCAAGAACTCATCCATAGTCCACCAAAAAGACAGACCTCTCCAAAGAGCATTCGCTCGGAGATTTTCTGTTTGGAATAAACATTTTGATCAAACCGCATCTTTGTATAGAAGAAAAAAGTTCTTTGAGCCTTTCGGATCGGCAATAAAAAAGGTAATATTTGTGTAAGTCTTTTCCTTTTTATCTCGAACCCCCTGATAAAAATAAAACAGCTTATCCCTTGTTATATTTTCATACTAACAAATGGGGACAAGCTGTTTTTTAATTTGAACTTATTTAAGTCTTAAGATTTCCTTATGATGATAAAGGCAAGGTTACAATGAACTCTGTAAACTCCGTGTTGCTCTGTGCTGTTATGGAACCTTGATGCAGCTCAACATTTTTTTTTGCAATCGCAAGACCCAGTCCCGCACCTCCGCTATATGTGGATCGGGCGGAATCTAAACGATAAAATTTTTCAAAAACATGTTTGATTTGATGTTCAGAAATTTCAGTCCGACCACAATGTGTCATCAGAACCACACACTCAACGTGCCCTGTATATAGAAACATATCTTAGAAAATTCTAGTTTATTATGGTGCGGTTCACAAACAGATATTCTATTCTTGAATTACGTTAAGAAACTACCATTAGTGGAGCCTAAGAAGAATCTAGCTTAATAAAAGATCTATATAATTCTGATATTATTAGTCCTCTCAGACATCCCTTTGAAGCTTCTTTTGTTAATTCCTTATTAGACCGCATGGATATGTTATTAGTTTGCAATATACCTCTGTTTTAAAGAATAATTAAATTCTAAAACTCATAGTAAGTTATTTTTAGAATGTGAATTTTAAAATTTTACATAGACTTTTGATTTTTACAAATTTAGAATATATCCTGAATCAAATAATATTCAAGCCCATATATTTCAAAATAGTCCTTAAGATGTTATAATTAGTTATTATTTTATGGCTCTTAAATTCATTAGTAGTACTTGTATGGTAAAAATCAATCAACAGGAGAGAAAAATGACAATTCAAAAGCACTTTACAGCATCAACGTACATAGTTCATGAAGATAAGGTATTATTACATTTACATAAAAAATATAACAAAATGCTTCCTTTAGGTGGACATATTGAAGCTAATGAGTTGCCTGAAGAGGCCTGCATTAGAGAAGCCCAAGAGGAATCTGGCTTAATAATAAAGCTTTATAATGCAGATCTTGATGGTCACCTTAATGATTCCTTTAAAGCCTCCCATGAAAAGCTCTTATTAAAACCCATGCATATGATTCTCTGTGAAGTAAGCCCAGAGCATTATCATATTGATCTTAATTACTATGCAACTACGGACTCCTATCATCTAAATCCACTAGAGGGGGAATCTAATTTACTATATTGGTATACAAAGGAAGAGTTAAGTAAAGTTCAAAATGCACCACCTGATGTAATAATTATGGCAACGGAAGCATTAGAACTATTAGGTAAAAGGTAACTCGGCTTTTATATTTGATATCTGTTTAATTGATCATATAATTTTTTTAAAATATTTGCAAAACCCCTTGCTCACGACGTTACGTAACATGATATGATTAAATTAGAGAATGGGGATGATACCTTGAACAAAGACAAAGAAAACCTTCTTACAATAGGTGTACTTGCCAGTAAGGTAGGTGTTACAGTACGTACTTTGCAATATTATGATACAACCAGACTCTTGGTTCCAAGCGTATACAGTGAGGGTGGTCGGCGTTTATATTCCAGGCACGATATCATCCGCTTACAACAAATCCTATTTTTAAAATCTTTGGGATTTTCTTTAGATGGGATACGTGACAAACTACTTCCTGCCGAATCCACTGTGCATCTTGAGCAAATCTTCACCCAGCAAAAGGAAGTGCTTATTGGTCAGATATCCCATATCCAAGAAGCTGTAAATTTAATGGATAAGGTAATAACTGAGATCAAATTAGGAAGTGAACTTGATCTTGACACACTATTTGCCATTATGGGAGCTGTCCGGATGGATAATCCTTATTCCTTCATGCTACGCCACTTTAGCAAAGATCAAATTGATAATTTCTTTATTTGCTTTGAGAATCAAGCTGATGCGGTTGAACTCAATAAAACGATGCAAGAGCTTTTTGCCCAGCTTATTAAGCTATATCAAGAAAATAAAGACCCAGAGGGCATGGAAGGCCAAGTATTAGCAGAAAAATGGTGGAATTTGGTGTTACAACTTACAAAGGGAGACCCTGAACTTATTAAAAACATGTTCGAGGTTGGTGAAAATGATGAGAACTGGCCCTTAGAATTCAGGGATTTAAAAGAAGCAACAACGTCATTTTTAGGAAAAGCACTCGATACTTACTTGAAAAACAACAATTAAGAATAATTTTTTAAGGGGGGATAGTAAATATGGAGGAATCTATAGTATCCATTCAAGGTTTAATTAAACGTTATGGCAGTATTAGAATATATTTTATGTAACAAAACCCCCTTAATTTAGTCTACACTACTTTTTATTTTCGTGTCTACTTAAGGGGGTATAGTTCATTACGGGGAGTATATCAAAATAAAATCTATGCATGTTCCCATTATACAAATTACAGGGTATCTATCCAATTACTATATAGACACTTTATTAAGCATTAATATCCTTATTTATCTTTTTAAATTTTACAATTCTTTCATATCTTGCATATAACAATAATGACATTATTGCAAATACAACAGGTCCGGCGATTGTCCATATTGTAGTTGACATATCTCCGACTGTAGCTGGTTGAATTATCAAAAAAAAGTTTGCAAACCCAACAGTAAGTGTGGATATTATAGCCCAGATTAAGGCACTTTTGTAAGTCTTATATATTTCGAATGGTTTTTTTATTGATTTATTTTTCTTAAATTTAGGAAATGCAAATGTTATAAACATATACGGTAAAGTCATTGCAACGTTAGTCATAATAACTAATTTATTGAAAAATGCATTTGCTCCCTGGCCACCAAAACTTACTAAAATTATAAATATTATCATTATAATACATTGAACCCACATTGCATTCTTAGGGATTCCATCATCAACTTGCCCCATTTTACCAGGCCACATTTCTTTAGGAGTTCCTTCTATGATCTGCTTTAATGGGGAATAAGATACTGTTACCAAGGCACCTACGTATGTTAAGAACATTGATAGTGCAACGAACCTACCTACCCATGCACCAAGAAGTAATGAAGATGCTTGACTCATACCAAAACCTGTACCAATGTAGTTTCCCAAATTAATCATTACTACTATAGCGGCATTAGCCATATTTACATTTTTACCAGATAATATTGCGTTCCAATTAGTAAACATTCCTACAGCAAATATTCCTAAGGCATATGCAATTGCAATAAAAGCTGCACCAATTAATACACCCTTTGGAAACGTTTTTTCAGGATTTTCAGTTTGATCTGCTACTCCACCAACTACTTCTATACCACCATATGCTACGATAGAAAATGCTACAAACGATATTACAGAAACAAAGCTTAGATAGTTTGAATTTGGCGACTGAGTAAATGCTTGCATTGTAATAGGTTGTGCCATCTGCCCATGATGTGCTATCAAAGCAATGATTGCACCAACATATGCTACAATATTAATAAAAGCAACTGAAAGCCCACCAACTGTAGTAACTTTAATTATTTTGTCTAATCCTTTAGTAGCAACAAAAGTTAATGCTATTGCAAATAATACTGCCAATAATCCAATCATTTGGCCTGAACTTAATCCCAAAAATGACCAAGTAGAGGTTGTATCTTTACCAAATATTATGGTTGAAACTTGGATCCATATAGAACTACAAGTTAGGATTACCCATACCAACCAACCTACATACCACATAATTATCGTTATAAAAGCATATTTTGCTCCAAGAACTTTTTCCATCCAAGAATATATTCCACCCTTTTCGTCTTTAAAGGCTGCACCATATTCCGCTATCATTAATGCAAAAGGAACAAAGAAAGTCACTGCAGCTAAAAGATACCATGGAATTGCAGAATATCCCATTAAGAAAAATCCTCTAGGAATATTTGCAAACATAAATACTGAGGTTACGCACATTAGCGCTAAAGGAATTGTTGTTAATTTTTTATTATTTTGAAGTTTTTCTGACATTTTTCCCTCTCCTTAATATAATTAATTTTGTTTATTTAATATAGTTAACGTAGTGTAAAAAATGTATGAAATTAGAATTAGCAAATAAAAGTTTAGGTGATATTATTATATTGATACAAGTCTATTTCACTACCTATATAAATTCCACTACCATTAACCATTGTTACTGTTTTTGCAGTTTTTAACAGCATATTCTTAACTAATTACTGATAAAATATTACCCAAAATAGTATCTACTGAAATCTGAAACTCTAAGAATATTTTTCGACTTTCTCGCCATATTTAATTAAAACTTCTTTAAATAATAACACCAGAATTGCTAACCGGACAATATAACCCCAAACTAAATTGTATACAGGAGTCTCAGTTGATATAATTAAAATTAGAAAGAATTAAAATACCATGCTATAAATGCATCATTTAAGTAACTAATATCACCCAGAGTGCTTATGTATAATTGGTTTTGAATAGTGTCATATTATATCCCTCCTAAATCTAAATGTGTTCATTATATTGATCTTATTATATATATTCTTCATTATATTGAATTTTCCTTCTAATTATATAAATAATTCTCATTATTTAGAACATTTTGTTATTAAAAGAGGTTATTTCAAAATGACCTCTTTTTATTTTTTTAGTGCATTTTTATTCATTCATGCATGAAATTTTGATGCTTTTTCTCAAATAAAACGGTGTCAGAAATCAATACTTAAAAATGTTAAAATTTAACTTTCAAAAAAATGAACACTAACCCCTTGGTGTAGCAATCAACTTTTAAATGTTCATTGGCTAATCAAATTAGGTTAATTATTTAGGTCACTACTTTTCTAAAAAATGTCTACTCGCTTTATGCCACGTACTGTTAATTTCTTGTGATGTAAAACATTATCTAATGAATTAGCTTCTAGGGCGAAATTCAATTCAGATTGCTTTCTAAAGCGTAGCATCCTTATCTGTAATTCAGAATCTTGTCCTATCGGTCCAAAGAATTGTGGATCTTTTTCGAAGGAATGTTCAAACTCTTTAGGACACGTTCCATATCGAATACAATTACAGCAGAATGAGTGATCGCCAGAATACGTAACGATTAATGAATCACGATCAAAGTCCTGATAAATTGCCAAATGATCTTCTGGACAAGTTACACGACCTTTCTCATCACATGTTTCTGGTATTATCATGCTTTTTTTTACTTCAGTAGATACTACTACTCCATAATCTTTCATGGCAGTTATTTTATCATCTCCCCCGATATCAATGTCATCAAGCTAACGATACATAAAATGGAAAATAAAATATTATGAAATTTTAAAAAACACTTGACATCTGAAAAATGCCCTAATAATCTTTTTGAATACTTTTTTTAAGTATATCTTATAAATTATTGGGGTGTTTTTTAATGAAACCAAAAAGTTACCTTTCGGAAGGAATAAGAATAACAACTGCACTAACAAATGATATAATATTCATGTGTGAAACAAGGATTAAAAAAACATACTTCACAAGAATAGGAAGTAATAAAATGACATTTAAGAGTATTGTAGTTTTTATATTGAATTTTGTAAAAAAGAGCCTCCAGCTAGAATTAGATGATTTTTTCAATGGTATAAATGGGGCAAACATTAATGTTTCAAAGCAAGCCTTTTGCGAGGCACGACAAAAAATATCGCCAACCGCCTTTATAAAAATGTCCTCTAAAAGCGTAAGGCAATGAATATAATCCATTGCCTTCCTAATTGTTTACTTAAGATATTAAAAGCTTGGGGGTACCATTGCCCATATAGAAAGTGATATCTCATTTCCATTATTAATATATCTGTGGGGGATAGTACTATCTAAATATATACTATCACCTTCATTTAAAGCATATTGCTTTTCACCCCACAAAATATTTAACGTGCCTTTAATAACTACACCACATTCTTCGCCTTCATGGCTGATCAAATCCGCTGTGCTACATTCTCCAGGCCCGATTTCTATGGATAACATCTCAATTGCTTTTTTTAGATTTGGACATAAAAGTTCATATGATCTATTACTATTATTGATTTGTATCTTCTTTCTCTCATTCTTTCTAACTATTGGGCTGTATTCTTCAAACTCATCAAAGAAATAATTCATTGTAACATTTAATGCCTTAGCTATCTTCCATAATGACGTAACCGTAAGTCCAGTTATATTTCTCTCAATTTGGCTAATTGAACCTTTACTTAATCCAGTTTTTTCGGAAAGCTGCTCAATACTTGTTTTTTGACTTAGTCTCAACTTTCTGATTTTTTTTCCTAGTTCCATATGTTTCACTGTCATTTATCCCTCCAGAGGTTACTTTTTTCAGTAGTTCAGTATCGTAATTATACATGTTGTTATTGTAACACAATAATAATTGAGATAGCATGATTAAAGAGGGAATTTATTTTAGATAGATTTACAAACTATAAAAAATTCATTAATCACTAATTGGGTGAAGTTTCTGAATATATTATAATAAGATAGATTAAGTCAACTAATTAAAAAATAATAAACCCTGTCAGTTTAAAAATTTTTCAGCCAACATTATAGTCAATATAAGTATTATATTAAAAGATCCAACCATTGTCTAAAAAAGAGAATCATAAATTCATATTAAAAAGTTTGGAAAGAAATATAATATTTCATTGAACAGCCAAAATCTCTAAAAATAAATATAGAGATTTTTTAGCTTATTATGTAATTTTTAATGTTGTTTTGTCCATTAATCCCATTAATAATTCTATCTTTAATTTCACTATATATTTTTGAAAATTGACTAGTAAAAACACGCAATTTTGCAGACTGAAGTTGAATTTTTTGTGTTACTTGTATAGTGAAAATCTGATTTCAACTTTTATTATCTTTAATCACAGTATAATAATATTGCTTTATTATAATTAAAGAGTGTTATACTATTTTGCAATTCTAATAAATCCATTACTTCTAAAAAGTTCTACTGCTCTATTAAAAAAAATGACCCAATCAGTAGATGTGTCACCAATTTTATTTAATAATAGAAGCGTATTTTTATAATTTTTATTCCCTTGTTCGCTATCTTCTCCTTCAAAAAATACTTGCTTTTGCATACTCCCAAATTTTAGTGTAGTTATGAAAGCTTTTGTATTAATAGTCTTGTCACTCATTTTTGCTCTCTCCTTTATAGCTTTTTTAATAGCACATTACTTTGATGAGGATTTTCATTAATCTATCGATAAAGAACTTGAAACTTCAGAAGACCTACAATATTGTATGTAATTGAGATATAACAAATTATATTGTGAAATCAATTTAGCTATTCAAAAAATTACTAGTTTACAAAAGATAATTTAGAACATCAACAATCTGCTCATTTTTAATATACACCCTTGGTACTCTTTTAGATATCATGGTAAATATTTCATAATTTATTGTATTGAGCTTACTTGCAATTTCGTTAACTGTAATAGAAGCTCCATTTTGCTCTCCGAGTAAGACTACTTCATCTCCAATCTCAACACCATCTATACCGGTTACATCTAGCATGCATTGATCCATACATATATGCCCAACAATAGGAACTCTTATCCCTTTTATCAATGCTTCTGCATTTGAGGCAAGCATTCTGGTAAAACCATCTGCATATCCTATGGGTAGTGAAGCAATTTTTGTTTTTTTAGAAGCAATAAATTTTCTGCCGTAGCTGATGCTCTGTCCAGCTTCAATTTCTTTAACATAACAAACTCTTACCTTAAGTGTCATCACTGGTTTAAGATCAAGCTTATTGAAACTTACTTCTTGGGATGGATATACTCCATAGAGTATTATACCTGCTCTAACCATATCAAGTTGCATGCTAGGAAGATCAATAATAGTGGCACTATTAGCACAATGTCTTACACCAATATTTATTTCTTTACTTTTTATACTATTTAATGTCCAAATAAATTTTCCAAATTGCTCTATTGTATATGTTTTATCCTTTTCATCGGCTGCCGCAAAATGAGTGTAAATCCCACTAATAACAACATTCGGTAACTCACTGATTTTTTTTACAAGTTTAATAGAAGTTTCGTTTGGTTGTAAACCTATCCTTCCCATTCCAGTATCTATACTAATTTGGATTTTTACAGTTTTATTTTGTGCAGATGCTTCTTTGGACAATGCTTCAGCTAGCTCATAATAATAAACTGTCTGCTCCAAGTCGTAACTTATGATCTCATCTGCTCTTTCTGAATTAGTATATCCTAGAATAAGAATAGGAGCCTTAATGCCTTCATTTCTCAATTGTATACCTTCATCCAATATTGCAACAGCTAATTTATCAGATCCATTATCTAATAAAATTTGTGCGATTTTCTTAGCTCCATGTCCATATCCATCTGCTTTAATCACTGCCATTATTAAGGTATCCTTTTTAATTAGTTTTTTTACCTCATTGAGATTGTGAACTAAATTATCTAAATTTATTTCTGCATATGCCGGTCTAATTTTTTTAATATTGTACATACTAATCCTCCATCTTACAAATATACTTAAGACTCATACTCACATTATTATCTATAAATATAACATATTAAATAAATACTAAAAGTGTATTTAATTTTGTTTAACCACAGTTGTAAATGGTTCTATTACTGGTGTTATCACTGCTCATCATGTAAAAGCATGTTAGGATTCCTGTAACGCTAACCCATTATGTGTAATAGTCTGGTTTACAGGGACTAATTAATCGATCCTAATTAAGTTTTATTCTATCTCTTTGTTCCATGGAAAGGCTGGAGCAATTTTACCGTAAATAGCATGTTCACTCCCACTCATCCAAGACCAATTCTGATTTCCATAATCATAGTGCCACCATTCATCTAAATAATTAGTGAGTCCAACACTTGTCATGATATGAAATAATAGCCTTCTATTTTTAAGCGCTTCAAGTTCTTTGTAATTTAGCTTTATCCCATTTTCCAACTGCTCTTCAAAATATGTTGTTTTGGCTTTTAAAGTGGAATCATCAAAATCAGTTCCCATATTCAACAAAAGCCCATTTTCATCAGCTATCGTCAAATCCACAGATCCACCGGTATTATGTGGAGATGGTTTTGTTACATCTTTAGATGGTAGTGCCACATAAATAAGTGCTTTATTTGTTATCTCTTCCTCTGATATTAAAGGATAAATTTTTTTTAATTTATCTTTTATTTTATCAAATAATGAACGTTGAACCTTTAAAGGTCTCCAACAATCAAGTACAACGAATCTATACCCAGGAGGCAGTAATTTAATCGCTTCAACTAATTTTAGATATACAGTCTCTCTAGCATAGCTTTCCGATAAAGCACCATCGATATTTTGAATATAATATTGGGAACTTACTAAAATTTTATCAGGGGCAAGGCTCATCATCACTAACTTTTCATTGCATTCCTCAATTTTTATCTTCCTTAATTCATCCCAATTCCAAGTTTTAGTAGACAGTTGAATTAAAGTTTCCTTAAAAGAAACGGATTTTTCCATTTAATTTTCCTTCTTTCAAATTTTGTTCACTATAATGATCTTATTATATATATTCTTCATTATATTGAATTTTCCTTCTAAACATATAAATAATTCTTATTATTTAGAACATTTTGTTATTCACTAAGTAAAGGCAATGAATATGATTCATTGCCTTTACTTAGTATTTACTTACAATATTAAAATCCGAGTGATACCGTTTCACATATCAAAAATGATATTTTATTTGCGTTATTAACATATCATAAGATGGTAGTATCTCATAGATATGCTGTCATGCTTTCAGTGTAGTTATATATATCAATTTGTATTGTTTTACTAATTATTTTGTTTTGAATTCTGTTTAACTTTTTCCTCCTTTTATCCCTCCAGAACTTAATTTTTTAAGCAACTCAGTGTCAAAGGTATATATGTTATTATTTTGATTCTCATGGTTTTTAATTGCAATTTGAATAAGACGGTTAATTAGTTCTCTAAAATCTATCCCTTCAGGCTCCCATAAATAGAAAGCAAGGGAGCCAGGTATAGTATTTATTTCATTAACATATCTATTCATAGTATTCTTATTCATCATGAAGTCAATACGTGACACCCCAGCACAGTCAAGCACCTTAAATACCTTTATTGAAAGCTTTCTAATCTCTTCAGATTTATCTTCCGGAATAGGCGCAGGCATTTTTCTTGTTGCCGATTTCATTCCTTTGCTGTTTCCATTTCTCATATATTTATCATCAAAGGTTAGAAACGTCTTCCAGGATACAGGTTGCTCACATATAGATGCATTAAGTTCATCATCAGTACCTAATACAGAGCAGTTGATTTCTATAAGATCCTCAACCTCTATAATAACCTTTCTGTCATATCTAACGGCAATCTCTATTGCAGATATCAATTGCTCACGATTGTTAGCCTTGCTTATTCCTATGCTTGAACCCAAATTTGCAGGCTTTACAAACAAAGGATATTTTAACTGCTGTTCTATATTGTAAATTACATTTTCTTTTTTACTCTCGTATTCTTTTCTCAAAAACCATGTATAATTAACTATCGGAATCCCATTTGCCTTAAAAATATCTTTCATGATTATTTTGTCCATTCCAACTAAAGAAGCCATAACCCCACAACCCACGTACGGAATGTTGGCAAGACTTAACAAACCTTGAATTGTACCATCCTCTCCATTCATTCCATGAAGTGCAGGAAATATGACATCTACCTTTAGAGATTCCACCTCCTTCTTAAATATTCCCGATTTGAGGAACCGAAAGTTACACAAGTCCATTGTGTAACTTTCAAATATTTAAAAAAAGATAAAATAAATACCTTCAACGGGTATTCCATCTGCCTAATATACCTTTTGGAGGGGATAGGCAAAACTACCCATCCTAGAAAGATACTCGGTGGTTTTTCTGCTAATATGGCAGTGAAAAAATACATCGCAGCTTAACATTATATTTTTCTCGAAATCTTGGACATTTTATATTGCAATCTTTATTTCTTATATAATCCATATTAGAACCTTTACATCCACAATACGAATTGATATAATTACAATGTATGTAACCCAATTCATACATATAGGAGGAGATAAAATATGACAAATCTTAAAATTGGATTCATCGGATGCGGAGGCATCGCAAACCAAAAGCATTTTCCTGGAATGGCACAGCAGAAAGGTGTAGACATGGTGGCATTCTGCGATCTTATTATTGAGAAAGCACAAGAGGCTGCAAAAAAATAT
>DATCIH010000133.1:0-6714 GCA_036507955.1 Clostridiaceae bacterium
TTTTTGGCATATCCAAATTTAGTTTGCTGGTAATAAATGAATGTCATCATTGGAATAAACTTAGGTTATTTTTGTAATAATTCTAGAGTGTTTTGGCTTAACTTTTTTATTCAGTTTTTTCATAGCTAACTTTACACAATCTAATTAATCTTTACTATATATAGCATAACCAATTATAAGAAAAAGTTCAGTGACAATGTCACACTCCAGCAATCTTCTTTAATAATTCCTTATTTTTTACAATAATCCTTCCACGGGATAAACTCACTATATTTTTCTTTTCAAAATCCTTAAGAAGTCTACTTACAACTTCCCTAGCAGTGCCTAACTCTATTGCAATTTTTTCGTGAGTCATATCCAGTTTTTCTTCAATGTTACTTTTATCTAATTTTTGTATTATAAATGCAGCTAACCTTGTATCCATATTTTTAAATACTACCTCATCAATTAAGAGCATTACCTCTTGTAGTCTTGTAGATATAGTATTAAAAATGAACTGCTGACAACCTGCTTCAGATAAAAATAGTTCCTTATAAAATCCAGCAGGAATAATTCCAAGGATAGCTTCTTCTTCTACCTGAGCTATAGCTGGATAGTGTGCATTTCCCATAATGCAAGATACACTTAAAACGCAGGTTTCGCCTTTACCTAGCCTATATAAGGTTATCTCTTTACCTTCAGGGGAAAGCTTATATACCCTTATTATTCCACTAAGAACAAAAACCATGTTTGTGCAAGCTGCTCCTTCTTCTAAGATCATAGTACCTATCGGAAACTTTTTAATCTTAATAGTTTCCATAAATCTTTTTAGCATTTCCATCTTTAAACTACTTAAGAATGGGAATTTAAGTTTAATTTCATCAACAGAATTGTTTGAATTCATTTTTACTCCTTTCTCTTATGAATTATTTTCAATCAGTTATCTACAGTATTAAGTATTCACAATAAGTGCTGCACCAATTACATTCTCATTTCCCTCATCTTTTCGATGTTCCATAAACTTCTGAAAAACAATATAATTTAAAAATCACTAGACCAAACCTTTCTATTATCCTATCTAAGTCTTTCTTTTTTACATGAGTTAGGCCTACTGTAGCAAAGTACTTTCCCATATTTTTAGTACTGGATTCTTCATGGCTTAAAAGTTCTTCTAAAGTCATCTTAATTTTGCAATCCTTTAAATATTTATATTGTATTTATTAGATACCAATGTTATTATATACCCATCCGGGGTATCAATCAATGAATAATTTTGAAAAATTAAAGAAAAAAAAGTAAGGTTCATTTTTAAATAAAAGTAAAAATTTAAAACTAAAAGGAGAAAGATATGAATACTAATAATTTATTAATCATAATAACCGTCCTTGCATTAGCATATATGCTTTACCCTAAAATAATGATTAAATTTAATAAAAATGTTAAGAATGTTTCTGGAGAAGAAGCTGAGAGGCTTATAAGAGAAACTAAAGATCTTGTTGTGCTAGATGTAAGAAGTAACGGTGAATATAAAGTGGGGCATATAAATGGTTCTAAGCTAATGCCTGTTGGTGAAATTGCTTACAGGATCAATGAGTTAGAAAGGTTTCGTGGTAAGCCAATATTAGTTCACTGCGCATCGGGTGGAAGAAGTCCTAAAGCGGTTAATATATTACTTAATAATAAATTTGGTCCAATATATATGAATCATGGATTAGCAGGCTTTAGTGGAAATCTTAAAAAATAAAGGAGCACTTAAAATATGGGAAAAGAATTTATAAAAAAGTCCTGTTCCTCAAATAGGATAATGATTACTAACAAAATTAAAAAAAATAACACCTGTCCTTTATGTGGGCGAATGGGTAAAATGGTAAAGAATGTTACAGTAAAACATTTGATAACAGATGAATTTATGGGAAAAATCGGCAACGAGGATTACTATTTATGTATGGATGAAAACTGTGATATAGTTTATTATGATTTAAATTCAGGAATAATATTTAGTAAGCAACAGGTAAAGGTTCCTATATGGTTTAAGGATGATGCAAATCCTAAATATGCTTGCTATTGCAGTAAAGTAACAGAAGAAGAAGTTATAAATGCAGTTGTAAAAGATGGTGCTACTATTATGAGCCAGGTATTAAAAATTACAGGCGCGATGAGTGAACCTAACTGTCAAAATAATAATCCTTTAGGGCAATGTTGTCATAAAATAGTGCAAGAGGCTATAAATAAAGGACTCGCTATCCTAAATCAATAATGTTCATAACCTTTATTAAAAAAATTTAATTGGAGGAATTAATTTGATGCTGTCAAAATCTAAAATAACTGCAATAGGGGTTTACCTTCCAGAGAAAGTATTAACTAATTATGAACTAGAAAAAATGGTAAATACGAGTGATGAATGGATTCAAAAACGAACTGGTATAAAAGAAAGAAGAATATCTGGAGAACAGGAATTTTCTAGTGACATGGCAATTAAAGCGGTAGAAAACTTAAGGGAAAGAAATTCTGTAGATTTAAATGATGTTGATATGATAATAGTTAGCACCTTTGTTCCTGATCATATGACACCAAGCGTAGCAGCATTAGTTCAAGGGCATTTTGGAATGAAAAATACTGGAACAATGGATTTGAATGCTGCTTGTGCAGGCTTTGTTTATGCGCTTTCCATAGCAAATGCCATTATTACTATCGGTCAAAGTAAAAAAGTTCTTGTAATTGCATCAGAGGCTGTAAGTAAAGCAATAGATTATACAGATAGAAACACTTGCGTGTTGTTTGGTGATGCTTCATCCGCTTTCTTAGTTGAAAGAAGTGAGGGGGATGCAGCCTTTATAGATACATATTTTTGTACTGACGGTCTATCTGCTGATAAAATTCATTGCACTAATCTATCTCAAAGAGTTTTGAACAAAAACATAGAAAAGCAAAGGCTAATTGAGCAAGATGGGAAAGCAGTTTATAAATTTGCTATAAAAGAAGTCACTAGAGGAGTACAAGAATTACTTAGTAAATCTAATATGAGCTTAAGTGATATTAATTGGTTTATTCCACATAGTGCTAATAAAAGAATCCTAGAGGAAATATGTTCAAGGCTTAATTTTCCATTAGAGAAGACCCTAATGAGTGTTGAAAATTTTGGTAATACATCCTCTGCATCTATTCCCCTAGCATTATGGCTAGCTATTGAAGATAATAAAATTAAAAAGGGTGATATTTTACTATTATATGGTTTTGGAGGGGGACTAACCCACGGCGGAATTATTATGAAGTGGTAATCACTAATTTATTCTTATTTATATAATTTATTTTTGTAGTAACTATCCGATAGATACAATGCTCCTAAAGGATTATGTGCAAGTACTCTATCCTTAACAGCAAAAACAGTTATAGGTGCATCAGAATACTTTATAAATAGTGAATCATGTCCTACACACAACCCCAAAATAATATTCAAATCTGTTTTAGCTTTATTTAAAAGAGTAGCTTGACCTATAGGATTACACATTGGTTCATAAGTACCAGGACATACCTTCTCCTTATCATCAATCTTCAAAAATTCTTTAGTTATGCTTCCGTTTTTACACACAACTGAATCAACCTCAAAGCCATTATGTTTTAATACTAAACATAACATCTTTGCTTCCTTACTTAAGCCTACACAGAAGGCAACTCCTAGGTTTTTGAAATTACATTTATTTGCGAAATCCATTGTTTCTTCAAGTCTTGTTTTCTTACAATAACCCTCTGCTTCAACTAATGCTGAGTTATATGCTAATTTATAATTTTCATCTTCAAGGTAGAATTCCTTTATTTTTTCAAATTCTTCTTTTTCATTACTTGGACAATTAAGAGGTAATTTTTCTAGTTTTCCTGTTTTACAGTAATGTCCACTGCACATAGCGCAAGTATACATATTCTAATCTCCCATCTTCTTATATTTGATTATTATGTAAAATGTAAAACCAATATTAACCTAATGGAGTTTTATACCAGTTCATCGTGTACATTAAGGCTTTTTCTTTTTAAGAACAATATCAGATATTGTATTTACAGGGCATATTGTACACCATATTCTAGGCCTATTTATAAAGCCAATAACCATTCCTATCACTGTGGTTGTAAGCATCATAGAATATACTCTAAAGGATAAGTGAACTGCCCAATTAGGTATGACGCTTATATTTAAAACTTGAGGCATGTTCCATGGAAGTTGAAATACAATCATAAATCTCACCTTTTTCATAGGCTCTATTCTACCTATATATACCATCAAAGTTGACATAAACAGGATAAATAAATTGAACCCAAAGTAATATAATAAAATGGTTTTTACTTTACCATTTGTAATCCATTTAGGTATAGTCTTACCATTTAAATACTTATCTTTAAATAATACAGAATAAAGTTTTGCTCTTGGACAATAATTCTGACACCAAGTCTTCTTACCATCCTTTGCTAGTAATATAAACGGAGTAATCATGCATGCAAAACCAAGCCATGCGAAAATAATATTAAAAAATTCAAAAACAAAAAATAGTATGGTTAATATATACAAGTTATTCGTCCATCTTTTCTTCATACCAATTTCCCTTTCAGATAACAAATCCAGAAAACCACTTATCACTTCTTTTTGTAATATACCCTATGTGGGTATATTACAAATGATAACCTTCTCTATTGCACTTGTCAATTAACTCTATATTATACAATCAGATTCTAATTGTATAATATATTGACTCCCATGAGAAACAAATATATAATTCAATTATACCTATGTAGGGTATAGAGGCATAACAATTGATATTTGTTATGTGTTTGTAAGTAATAGGAGGTTAAAATGAATATTACAAATAACGATGAAGATACTAAAAAAGACATCCTTAACCGCTTAAATAGAATTGAAGGTCAGGTAAAGGGGATTCAAAGAATGATAGAGTCCGAGAAACAATGTGGAGATGTACTAACTCAAATTTCTGCTGTCCGTGCTGCCACAAATAAAGTTGGCGTTTTACTGTTGGAAAGATATTCTAAGAACTGTATATTAAATTCTATTAATTCAAAAGAGAATAATAATGAAGAGATTCTAGATGAATTTTTAACTACAGTTAAAAGGTTTCTAAAATTCGTAGAATAAGTAAAGAAATTATACTTGGTTAGTAACCAACTTGAAACGAGAACAGCTGTGACTGATCTCGTTTGCAATTATTCAAAATCAATGCTGACCGTTTTGGGCAAAGCTAATCCACATGCTATTTCAATACCCTTTATTATTCCAGAAGGAACAGGACATGCAACGTGTTTACAGTACTTCTGTGCTGCATTATAAACTTTAGAATCTTGGATTTTTGCAAAACATTCTACAAAACCGTCAATTTCATGTATCTCTTTAGCCATTTCCATAATTTGTGGACACTGTGATTGAATTTTAATGTTAACTTCCTGCATATCTTCAGTTTGAATAATAATCTTAGAAATCAACCCACAAATGCCTGGATTAATATTAACTGAGTTCATATTTATCGCCTCCAGTAATAGATATATTTAATCTTACCTTCTTTTATAATCTAACCCATAGTTATATAAAATAGTCCATATAATTAACTCCCGGTTTTCTATTGTCTGCTACTCGCAGAGTCATCTGAATACTATCTTATGAACAAACACTTCATTACCTAAATCAATTATTTTACCACATTGAACTAAAAACTTTTCAATATCTTCAAGCTTATAGGGTTCAACTCTTAAAGAGAACATGAAAAGCAGGCGCTATTTAGTGCAGTAAGTGGTTTCCCTCCCATAGCATATACCTCACTTAAGGAGTTGGCTGCTGCTATCTGACCATACAAATAAGGATCATCTACCACAGGAGTAAAGAAGTCAAGAGTTTGCACTAATGCAAGTTCATTTGAAATTTTGTAAACACCTGCATCATCAGCTTTGTCAAAACCTACAATTAAATTAGGATCTCTTCTCATGTTATTATCATCTAAATGGCACAAAACTTATGCCAGGTCCTCTGGACCTAACTTGCTAGCTCACCCGGCCTTTGAAGACATATGTGTTAGACTTGTTACTTCCTTGTCTGTCATTGCAACCACCTCCTTATATAAAGAATTAAATTCAAAAACTGGCGGGAACGTGTAGGAATTGATCCCACCCTGGCTGATACTACCACCCAACTATGGATTTGAAGTCCATGGGATCCATCAGGACCCATCCGCCCCCATGTATATACATATTATATACCCATTAGGGGTATAAGTTAATAAGTATTATTCTAAAATAGTTAGCTTGAAACATATTTTTTCCTAATACTTCTTATATATTAAATGTTAGCTTTTCTAATTACCAGTGTTCTCAAATTCGCTCTTGAAGTATATATGGAAGGTAAAATGCCAATTGTACCTTCCTCAAGAATAACATTATGCATAAAATCAACTTATTTTATTAAATTCTAGTGCATTATATGGAAATGTTGCATAGTATATACCTATATGGGGTATGTGCTACTTACCTAAAAGTTAGTTTTGAGGAGGTAATTTTATGTCAATAAAAGTATATTCAACACCTACGTGTCCGTGGTGCAAAGTTACAAAGGATTATTTGAAATCAAAAAACTTTGCTTTTAAAGACCTTGATGTTTCAAGGAATAGAGAAGCTTCTGCTGAAATGATAAAGAAATCAGGTCAAAGAGGAGTTCCGGTTATAGATATCAATGGTAAAATCATTGTA
>DATCIH010000134.1:0-30815 GCA_036507955.1 Clostridiaceae bacterium
GGCAAGAAATAAAAAACCCCTTTAGGGGTAGCCTGAAAAAGAATGCGGCTGGCGGCCATTTCAGAGTGTCTTGAGACACAGCCAGTAATAAACCCTTATAGGGTTGGTTCAAACCACCCGTTTTACGGGTGGTCCTGATTAATTATTTTATAAGTATCCCTAAGATTCCTGCTAATATTATAAGGAGTAGGGGATCTATTTTTTTGTATAAAAGTATAAAAAGAGAAGCAGTAAATATAATTATACCTTTTAAATTTGTAATATTTGAAATGGAAATATGATAGGTTGCAGCAGCTATAAGTCCAATTACTGCAGGCTGTAGCCCTATTAATACTCGAAGAAAGGCTTTCTTTTCTGAAAATTTACTAGAGAATTTTGAAATTAATATAACTATTATTATTGATGGTAGCATTATTCCTATAGTTGAGATTATCGCTCCTAGTATTCCTGCTTTGTAATAACCAACAAAGGTAGAAAAGCTAATGGCTATTGCGCCAGGCGTAATCTGAGATATTACTACTATATTTGAAAAGATATCCATGTTAATCCAATGAAGGGTTACAACAAAATATTTTTGGAAAAAGGGTAGCATGGCATAGCCCCCACCAAAAGAGAATACACCTATCTTTGCGAAAATAATAAACAAATTAAACAGTAGGTTCATGTTTGCTACCCCCTTTTATGAAATAGCCTAATAAACCACCTAATATCAATAAGTAAATAGGATTTATTTGAAAAAAGGCCACAAGAATAAAGGTTGCCACAGCCAAGGTATACCATACTAATTTCAATTTTCCGTTTTTTATAAGCTTATAAATAGAATAGACGAGTAAGGCCGCAATGGCTGGTCTTACACCTTCAAATATTTTTTTTATTATTGGGATGCTCATTATTTCTTTAAAATAAATTGCTATTAGGATAGTAGAAACAAAGGCAGGTAGAACACATCCCAAAGTAGCAAAGAGAGCACCTTTAAGCCCTTTTCTTTTATAACCTATATTAAGTGCTATATTAGCAGCAAAAATACCTGGCATAGATTGTGATACTGAAAGTGTATTCATAAACTCTTCTTTAGACAGCCAGTTTCTTTTCTCCACTAATTCACTTTGTATAAAGGGTATCATTGAATATCCTCCACCGAAGGACAAACTCCCGATTTTCAAAAAAATAAAAAATAATTTAAGCATAATTACCTCTCATATATATAAAGTCAAACCTATTATATCATAATAAAATTTAGTTTTTTTAATAACAAGTAAATAAATGGCTTATTATACCATATACATATAGTAAAATAAGAATAATATTGGAGGGATTTATGGTTGTTGGGTATATATTAGGGTGTTTACTTAGCATCTTACTTTGGAAAATTGATAAACAAATGCCCTACGTTTTATTAAGAAAACTAGCTACAAGAAGAATCCATAACAAATATCTAAAAGTTTTCCTATATGTACTAATAGTATCTTTCCTATGCTTTTTATTTAGTTGTATAAATAGTGGCTTTTTAAGTTCATTTGTAACAGCTTTATTACTTATTGATATCAGTAACACTGAAAGAGAAAATTTAAATTTAAAAGGAAAAATAGAATTTTATAATTCTCTTTCCACTATCTCAAGGGCCATGGTTATAGGCTTTATAGCACCATTATTTTATATAGCTCTACTAGGGAATCTATTTTCTATTTTAATAATGTTAGTAATAAATATAGGTCTACTCGAGGATCATAGGTTTTTTAAGTTCACTAACAACGTGCTTTTAATTATTCCTTCAATTATAACAGATATAATATTATACTTTGTTTATTTAACCAGAAATAAACAATTCAATGTAGACTTTAAAGGAGACTTTTTATTCAATTTAGTCTATAAACCCTTACTCAATACGGATATTATAGCTGCAAATATTGAAGCTGTTAATTTTTATCAACATTATAACAGAAGTAGCAACGGTTATGTGAAAAGTTATGGTGGTAATCGGTCTAAAGTTGATATTATCTGTATAAAGGATTATATAAATATCAACTATTTTATATGTACTTTTATTTATGCAATATTTTTATTAAGTCTATTATGTAAAATGTAAAGAGGTAATTATATGCTAAAAGAAAGAGCGAATTATATTGGTTTAAGTAGCAAAGAGGCGGAGGCAAGATTAAAACTTTATGGCCTCAATGAGCTTAAGGGAAAGGTTAAAATATCACCCCTTAAGATATTTCTCTCACAGTTTAATGATTTTATAACCTGGGTTTTAATTGCTGCAACCATTATATCTGGACTTATGGGAGAGAAGGCAGATGCGATTACAATTCTTATTATCGTTTTAATGAATTCAGTATTAGGATTTTTCCAAGAATATAGAACTGAAAAATCCTTAGAAGCCTTAAAAGAATTATCAGCTCCTACAGCTAAGGTTTATAGAGACGGTAATATTGTAATTATTTCTGCAGAAGTCATTGTTCCAGAAGATTTTATAATAGTTGAAGCAGGGGATAGAATCCCAGCTGATGGAGTTTTAATCTCAGGTGAGATTACTGCTGATGAATCTTTATTAACAGGAGAATCAGTTGGATGTTTTAAAAATATAAGAGATAATAAAAATCTTTTTATGGGTACTATGGTTCAAAAGGGTAGAGGTATTTATAAAGTTTCAAAAACAGGAATGAAAACTGAAATGGGGAAGATTGCATCCTTACTCGATGACATTCAATTTGAGAGATCCCCACTTAAGGAGAAGTTGGCTTCTTTAGGAAAAATACTTGTTATATTGTGTCTTGTAATTTGTGCCGTGGTAACTTTACTCGGAATACTACGAGGTGAAGAAATATATAAAATGTTCCTGCTTGGAGTTAGCTTAGCAGTTGCGGCAATACCAGAGGGACTAACAGCTATAGTGACTGTAGCTTTAGCTCTTGGCGTATCAAGAATGCTTAAGAAAAGGGCTCTAATAAGGAAACTGCCTTCAGTTGAGACTTTAGGCTGTACCTCCATAATTTGTAGCGATAAAACCGGCACCTTGACGGAAAATAAAATGACCGTAGCTATGGTGTATTCTAACTTTACATATTCCGATATAAAAGATTTTCATAAGGCAAGTAACAGTATATTAATCAAAACCTTTGCCCTATGCAATGAATCAATAATTAATAGCGATGAACCAGAGCTTAAATTATCACTCCTAGGTGATCCTACAGAAATGGCACTTATACTAGGATTTTTTAATAGCACTAAAAGTTATCAGGAGTTATTGAATAGTAGCAAGCTATTACATACAATTCCCTTTGATTCCACCAGAAAAATGATGTCTGTTGTTATTAAGGAAGGGATTAAGGAAACCTGCTATGCTAAAGGTGCACCAGAAGTAATAATTGAAAAATGCAGCTTCATATTGATTAATGGGGGAAAAAGACTCCTAACCCAAATGGATAAGAAAAAAATAATTGCACAGGTCAATAAAATGTCCTTAAATGCTATGAGGTGTATTGCTGCAGCATTTTTAGAAAATGTAGGATATAAAACTAGTGATAATGAAAAAAATATGACCTTCTTAGGGGTAGCAGGCATAACTGACCCTCCTAGACTTGAGGTAAAGGGAGCTGTTAGAAAGTGTAAGCTTGCAGGGATTAAACCAATAATGATAACAGGGGATCACAAAAATACAGCTTTTGCTATAGGAAAACAGCTTGAGATCTGCAGCGATATATCGGAAGTGGTAGTTGGAGATGAAATTGATAAATGGTCGGATAAAGAATTTTTAAATAATATTGAAGGTATATCAGTTTTTGCAAGAGTAAGTCCTCAACATAAGCTGAAAATCATAAAAGCCTTTAAGAAGAAAAACTATATCGTGGCTATGACAGGAGATGGAGTTAACGATGCACCAGCTGTAAAGGAAGCAGATATAGGTATTGCCATGGGAATATCAGGAACTGATGTTACTAAGGAAGCAGCATCTATGATACTTCTTGATGACAATTTTGAGACTATAGTAGCTGCTGTTGAAGAAGGCAGAGTAATATATAGTAATATAAGAAAATTTATCAGGTATCTTTTATCTTGTAATTTAGGTGAAGTACTTACAATGTTTTTAGCAAGTTTGTTTAATTTACAAAGTCCACTTCTTGCGATTCAGATACTTTTAGTAAATTTAGCAACTGATGGCTTGCCAGCTATAGCATTAGGAGTAGATCCACCAGATAAAGATATCATGGAAGATAGTCCTAGAAAGAAAAATGAGGGTATATTTTCCAGAGGCTTAATATATAAAATAATGGTACGAGGTACTTTAATCGGAGTATCAACCTTATTGGCCTTTATGGTAGGAAGTTATTTCGGAATGGATATAAGAACTTGTAGAACCTTAACCTTGGCTACGTTAATTATATCCCAGCTAATCCACGTTTTTGAATGTAAATCAGAAAAGCATTCTCTCTTTGAATTAAATATATTTTCAAATATGTATCTTATAGCGGCAGTTTTAATATCATTAATGATGTTACTTCTAGTCTTATATAATAAGACTTTAGAATCAATATTTTATACAGTTCCATTAGGTATGAGAGAGTGGGTAATCGTACTGTTTTTCTCAGGAATAATTGCTTTAGTAAATTCCCTATATATGTATATTAAACCATCAAATAAACGATAACACGATTTAAAATGAACTGGGACACACCTAAAGGTGTGCCCCAGAATTGTTTTATTTTATTCTTTGTATTTTTTGAACTCTTTTTACTTTTTGATCTTGTCCGTCAACTTTAACCAAGTCAGTCTTGTTAGTTAAATTTCGAACATTTATTATGGTTATAACCTCATGATTTGCTTTTCCCTTTTTCCCTTTTAGTCCTTGAACAATTAACAAATTTCCTTGAACTATTTTTATAAAATCAATCTTTTTAAAGAATCTATTCTTTTTATATACACATTTTGTTATGGATTTGCTTCTGTCTTGACGTACTAATAGTATAACTTCAATTTTATGAAATAACCAAAGTATTGTTTTTTTCTTTATTTTTACAGAAACCACATTACCTTGCACTTGAGTAATTCTATCACCATATCTTTTCATATAGCTATCGGCATAGGACTTTTGTATCTTATCTTTTAACCCCATTATATTGCTCCTTTATATATAAACATAAACCAAATTAAGAACTATTATATCATATAATTCCATGATTTAAAATAAGATTTATTCAAATAATAAATAATTCTAACTTACATAATAATCGAAAATGTGATATTATTTTTAGTGAATAAATAAATAATTATGAGGTGCATTATGTGCTTAGGATTTCCATTAAAAATAGTTGAAATAAATAATGAAAATAAAGTAGCTCAAGGTGAAATGAATGGAGTAAGAAGAAAGGTAAGAATAGATTTCATTCCTGACATAAAACTTGGGGAATATGTTTTGGTTCATGCAGGGTTTGCAATGGAAAAGATGGATGAAAAGTCAGTAATAGAAACAATAGAATCCTTTAATGAAATAGAGGAAATAATCAAGGCGGATAGGAATTAATCTATGGAAATAACACTTAAAGATAAGATTAGTTATATTAATAGCTTTAAGGACGAAGTGAGCCTAATGGAGGTATGTGGTACCCATACAGTAGCAATAAGTAAATTTGGTATAAGAAATATTTTAAGTAAAAACATTAATTTGATTTCTGGACCAGGTTGCCCTGTATGTGTTACTCCAAATATATATTTAGATTATATATATGACCTTTCCTTAAAAGAAAATGTAATAATAGTAACCTATGGAGATATGATTAGGGTTCCAGGCTCCAAGCCTAGCATTACCTTAGAAAAAGCAAAGGCTAAGGGTGCAAAGGTTAGAATAGTATATTCAAGCATAGATGCTTTAGAAATAGCAAAAAAAAATAATGATAAGAAAGTAGTGTTTCTTGGCATTGGTTTTGAAACTACAACTCCAGCTTCTGCAGTTTTAATTAAAGAAGCAGCTAGACAAAATATAAAAAATATTTATATTTTATCCCTTCATAAGCTTGTGGAACCAGTAATGAGGGCCATACTTGAAGATAAGACTATGCATATTGACGGATTTTTATGTCCAGGACATGTAGCCTTAGTTACAGGGGAAAAAGGCTTTGATTTTTTAGAAGAATATGATTGCACTGGTGTTATTGCAGGCTTTGAGTTGGAAGAAATAGTTGAAGCCTTGTATCAGTTATTAATAAATATAAAAAGTGAAAATAACATTTTATCTAATTGTTATAAGAAGCTTATAAAAAGGGAAGGCAATAAATATTCCCAAGAATTAATCAAGGAAGTATTCGATATTAAAGATGATTATTGGAGAGGGTTGGGACTCGTACCCAATAGCGGATATAGAATAAAGAGCATTTACAAGGCTTACGATATAGAAGAGCTTTTTCCTATAAATTTCAAGGAAGCTAATAAGGCAAATGGGTGTGAGTGCGGTGAAGTATTAAAGGGCAAAATCAAGCCTAATGAATGTAAATTATTTAAGGTTTCCTGTAACCCAGAAAATCCTATTGGTCCTTGCATGGTTTCCAGTGAAGGAAGCTGCGCTACTTATTACAAATATTCAATATAATAAATTTAAAAAGGGTGATTTTATGGAAGATATAATATCTTTATCTTATGGAAATGGAGGGAAGAGAACTTCTGCTTTAATTGAAGAAATCTTTCTTCCAGCTTTTAACAACCCACAGCTAAGCAATTTAGGTGATGGAGCAATATTAGATATAAAGGGTAAAATAGCATTTTCAACAGATAGCTTTGTTATTTATCCATACTTTTTTCCAGGTGGCGATATAGGTGAACTTTCGGTTTGCGGCACGGTAAATGATTTGCTCATGTGTGGAAGCATTCCAAAGTATCTTAGCCTTTCTTTAATTCTTGAAGAGGGCTTTGAATTAAGTCATCTTAAAAAAATAGTTAAATCTATAGAAGAGACCGCAAAGCTTGCTGGTGTTATGGTGGTCACTGGTGATACAAAGGTAGTAGATAAAGGCCATGGTCATGGTATATATATTAATACAGCAGGAATTGGCGAGATGAGACCAGGACTCGATTTGGGCAAAGATAAGATTAAAAAGGGAGATAAAATTATTGTCTCTGGTAGTGTTGGTAATCATGGAATATCTATTTTATGTGCTAGAGAAGAACTACTAGAAACAGATATAGTATCCGATTGCGCTCCACTTAACCAAGTTGTTGACATAATATTATCCTTTGGGAAAAGTGTAAAAATACTTAGAGATCCTACCCGAGGTGGAATTGCAACTACCCTAAATGAATTTGTTGAAGGCAGCAATTATTCAATAGAGCTTATAGAAAAAAATATACCTATTGATCTGAATGTTAAAACAGTAGGGGATTTACTTGGTATAGATCCTTTATATAGCGCTAATGAAGGGAAGGTTTTAGTTGTTGTTTCTGAAGAAGTTTGCGATGAGGTTATAGCAAAATTGAAAATGAATAAATTATCTTCAAATGCTGCTATAATAGGAGAGATTACTGAGGAGATGCCAGGAAGGGTATTACTTAAGAATCATTTTGGTGGAACCAGACTTCTTGATAAATTAAGCTATGATATGCTACCAAGAATATGTTAACTTAAGAGGTGGGTTATGCATGAATTACCAGTTACTCAAAGCATAATAAATATATGTACAGAAGAAGCAGAAAAAAATGGAGTCACAAAGGTAGAAAAAATTAATATTGTGGTAGGAGCTCTTTCAGATATAGTTCCAGATTCCATTTATATGTATTTTGAATTATTAGTAAAAGGTACTATTCTGGAAGGTACAATATTGAATATTAAAAAAATAAAAGCAAGGATTTTGTGTAAGGATTGTGGGTTTGAAGAGGAATTAAGTAAGAGGGGATTTAAATGTAGTAGCTGTAACAGCGAAAATGTTAAGATCTTAGGAAGCAGTCAATTATACATTGAAGATATGGAGGTAACAGATGAGAGAGATTAAAGTAGTAAGACAAATAATGGAATGGAATGAGGATTGTCATAATGAACTTCATAATGAGCTAAATGATAAAAAAGTTCTTATGTTAAACGTTATGGGTTCACCAGGAGGTGGAAAGACCACATTAATAACTAGACTCATTGAAAAGCTAAAGGATAAAAATAAAATTGGGGTTATAGAAGCTGACTTAGCAGGTATCATTGATGCGGAAAAAATGGCTGCTATGAATATCCCAGTAGTTCAATTAGATACTGCTGGAGCTTGTCACATAGAAGCAATGTCTATAAAGAACATACTACCTGAGTTTAATCTAGAGGCTCTAGACATAATTTTCGTTGAGAATATTGGGAATCTAGTCTGTCCTGCAGAATTTAATATTGGGGAGGATTTGAAGATTGCTATATTAAGTATACCTGAAGGGGATGACAAGGTAGAAAAATACCCACTAATGTTTGCAAAGGCTAATGCCCTAGTTTTGACCAAACATGATTTAGTTCAGTATTTTAAATTTGATGTTAATAGAGTAATTAAAAATGCTAAAGCCTTAAATGAAGATATAGAAATATTTATGGTGAACTCAGAAACCGGTGAAGGTATTCTTGAAGTAGTATCCTATCTTAATAAATATTTAAAATAAGAAAGTAGGTATAAGCTTATGTATTTTACAAGTATTGTGAATGCTTCACTGTTGTTCTTAATGATTTTTTCCGGAATATGGCTATTGAATACGGATAAAAGGAGAAATTCCATTGCTGCATTCATTTTGCTTTTAGTTTTTACAATATTGGATTTCATCATTTTAGATGCTTATATTATAGTTATTCCATTAGTATTCATATTAGTTCTATACGTAATTTTTATTTTTGGAATCAAGAAATATCACAGGGAGGGAAAGAAAAATGAGTGAAACAATGAAAAAATTATTTATATGGTTTTCAATTACTATTTTTTTTGTTTTCTCTGTATACACTTCAATTAAGGTTTTGGAGCTTCCTCCATCCTATGGCACTACAGTAAGCAGTTTGGCAATTGAATCTTTACTAAAATATAAACAGCAGTTTAACAATATACTTAGTATTATTTTTTACTTGAGGTTCCCAGATGTATTATTTATATTAATAACTGGATTTATTTTATTTCTTGCGTTGCTTGAGAAAAGAACATCAAGTTCAAAAAAAATATTTTTATCATTAATTAAGAAAATCAGGAGGTGACATTATGATACTAAATTATGTTGCTGCTTTTGGACTTATATCAATAGGCCTATTTGGAGCAATTTACACGAAAAGCTTTAAGAAAGCGATAAGAGGCTCCATTATTATTGGAGTTGGAGTAACCATGCTATTTGTCCTTGTAGCCTTCAAAAACAGTATTTCACAGTCCAATATGCTTCTAAATCTAAAGAATTTATTACCCTCTGTGGATCCTGTGCCTTTAGGCTTTGCAGTCATATTTATTATCTTTGTCATCATTTTTATATTGATGGCCTTAAATATTAATTCAATGGATGAAGGTATAAGTCAGAAAGGAGAAAAACAATGAAAGTAATATATTCAAATATTCCTTTCTATATTATGCTTATAGCTTTTATAGCTGCATTAATATTAAATATTTCAAATATACTTTTAAAAAATAAATTTATGCTTATTAAAAAACTCATTTTTATTATTTCAGAGGTACTTATTTTTACTTTACTACTACTACTTATAAAACCCATACTAATGGATAATAAAATATTAACCTATTGGTATGGAAATGTAGTTCCCACAAAAGATTGGGCTATAGGAATAGGGCTTGAAATCGATCATATAAATTATTTGTTTTCTATTACTATCAGTTTTTTAATATTAATATATAGTATTTATTATGCTATATACCAAAAAAAACATTCCTACATATTAATTTTAACAGGTGGATTCATTGGTCTTATGTTTTCCGCAGACCTTTTTAATACCTTTGTTATGTTAGCAATAATTAGTATAGGTTTAACTGGATTATTAATAGATGCAAAGGAAAATAAGGAGGAAATATTAAACTTTCTATTCACTAATTTTATATGCTTAACTCTTTTTTTAATAGGTATATTGTTTTTATATGCCAGATCTAGAAGTATAAATTTAGCTCAACTATCTGCTCTTCTTCATGAAAGTCATGATGACATATCACTATTCGCTCTAGTTCTCATATTTGTATCCTTAGGGAGCATGTACTTTTTATGGCGTCGTATAACAAATCTATCAAAGGTAAGTTCTCTTTTTCAGAGATTATTTAGCTTTGTATTAATTTATGTTTTACTGAGGACTATTTTTACATTATATCAAGGATATTATCTAAATAAGATAGGCTATGTAGTTATAGTGGTAGGCATAATTGATTTGATTCCTAGGTTATTTATGTTATATAAAGAAAACAGAATAAATTATTACGTTATAACCCACCTAGATATACAAAGAGCTTTAATTTTTATTGCCTTCGGGTTTTCTATTATGAGTACTGGGAAAGCCTCCTTGCTTGGTTATTTGGCATTACTATATGCAATAATAAGCATGATTTTAATTGAAGGTGTTATTCTTGTATCTTGTTTTATAATCAATAAGGATTTGGAAAAACTTACTTTTCAAAAATCTAGTAAGGTATTGCCGTTGATTATCCTTATTTTAGGATTACTTTCATTAGTGGGAATTCCGCCCTTTAGTGGATTTATATCAAAATGGCTCATGATAGAAATAGGACTAACAAGTAAGGGAGCTCTCAGCTTTCTTGTAGTTTTCGGAATAACAATAATAATAACCACAATTTCCTCCTTTAGAATTCTTAAAGATATTATAATAACTAAAAGCAAATTTCATTTTAACAAGCTAAAAGATTTAGTAGTATGCATACCTGCTTTGATACTACTAATTATATGTTTTCTTGGCGGCGTTTTTCAAGAATTCTTAACTAAAAATTGTTTTCTGCCCACTATTTATGAATTTTTCGATGTAAATAATTATATTGATACCTTGATGGGAAAGGGATATTCTGCCAAAATGCTTAAGGAAGCAATTTCAATTGACAGTTTATCCTATGAGTTTAAAGGGTATTATTTATTCATTATCTTGTTTTTAGCTTTGGCGATAATTATCCTTGCTTTCATTCAAATATATAGATATAAAAGTTCCAAGAATTTATTCCTTCAACTAACAAAAACTAAAAGACAGTTTGAAAAGCAATCTATAGAACCTCTAATAAAATTAAGTGGTTTTATGCAGAAAATCAAAAGCAAAATTCCTGATAGAATAATATTAGATTATAGCCAAATGGCAACCCTATCCATAACATTATTAGCTGTAATAATCCTATATTTCTACATATAAAAAAGGACATGCCACCCATTGCAATGGGTTGGTTTTTGAGATGCATATATGGAATTAACATATTAGTTAACATGAAAAATAGCAGGAATTCGTTCCTGCTATTTTTCATGTATATTATTATAAATTATTTAAATATCTTAGATTTAACTATACGTTAAATCTAAAATTAACTACATCTCCATCCTTCATTATGTATTCCTTGCCCTCAAGCCGAAATAATCCTTTTTCTTTTGCTGCTAGCTCAGAACCACAATTAACAAGATCGTCATAAGATATTATTTCAGCTCTTATAAAACCTCTTTCAATATCTGTATGAATTTTTCCTGCGGCGGCGGGTGCTTTTGTACCCTTTACTATAGTCCAAGCTCTAACCTCAGTAACTCCTGCAGTTAGAAAACTCATTAATCCAAGCAATTTATAGCTAGAATGTATAAGCTTATCAAGTCCTGTCTCAGTTAGGCCATACTCTCCTAAAAGCTCCATTTTTTCATCGTCTTCCAATGAGGAAAGTTCCTCTTCAAGCTTACTACAAATTGCTATAACCTGGGAGCTTTCTTCTTTTGCAAACTGTATTATCTTAGAAACTAAAGGATTCTTCATAGGATCCCCTTCCATTAAGGCTTCCTCAGAAATGTTAGCAACATATAGTACAGGCTTTGAAGTTAATAGAAATAATTCTTTAACAATTTCATTTTCTTCATCACTAACAGTGAGAGTTCTTACTGGCTTTCCACTCTCAAGATGAGCTTTTATTCTTGTTATTAATTCATACTCTGCCTTTGCTTTCTTGTCTCCAGCTCTGAATAACTTAGTAGCCTTTTCTAGTCTTCTATCTAAGATCTCAAGATCTGAAAATATAAGTTCAAAATTAATTGTTTCAATATCTCTTAAAGGGTCTATAGAACCATCAACATGAACTACATTTTCATCTTCAAAGCATCTTACCACATGGATTATAGAAGCGACCTCTCTGATATGAGACAAAAATTTATTACCTAGGCCCTCCCCCTTACTTGCACCTTTAACTAAACCTGCAATATCATAAAACTCTATAGAAGTATGTACCTTTTTTCTTGATGCATACATTGTTTCAAGAACATCTAATCGTTTATCAGGGACATTTACAACACCAACATTGGGTTCAATTGTACAAAATGGATAATTCGCTGCTAATGCACCAGCTTTAGTTATTGCATTAAAAAGAGTGCTTTTTCCTACGTTTGGTAAACCTACAATTCCAAGTTTCATTTATGTACAGTCCTTTCCTAAATAATTTAATCTCATAAAATTATATCCTACATTAAATTTAAATACAAGAAAAGTATATTAGTGAATATAAAATGTGAATATAAAACACTTATTCTGCAAATAATATATGTAGGTATAAATTTTTTTAGGAAAAAAGGAGGAAAATAATAACAAATATAGAATAATATAAGTGTTAGACTTATTTTTATGGGGGGGTATATATGCAATTAGGATATTATTTTGAGAAGGATATTATGATAGTTGATATTTCTGGAGAGCTTGATCATCATAATGCAGATGAAGTACGAAGTAGGATAGATGATTGGATCGACAGATTTAATACAAAGAAGCTGATTCTTAATCTATCGGGTGTGTCTTTTATGGATAGTTCGGGAATAGGGATTGTTATTGGGAGGTATAAAAAGATAACACTACGAAGTGGAAGTATCAATATCATTAACACTAATGAAGCGTTAAAAAAAGTATTTGATTTATCTGGTTTGTTTAAGATTGTTAAGTGTTTTCAAGATAAGGATAAGGCAATTGCTGATATAAGGGGGGATAATCATGAAGGATAACTTTGTAAAAATTCAATTTGCGAGTAAATCTTCAAATGAAAGTTTTGCAAGAGTTGCTATAGCCGCTTTTGCTGCACAGCTTGATCCTACAATTGAAGAGCTTACAGATGTTAAGACTGCAATTTCTGAAGCAGTAACGAATTGTATAATTCACGGTTATGAAAATGGTCAGGGAATAGTAACCTTAATAGCCAGCATAGAGGGAAGAGATTTAACAGTCGAGATTTTAGATAATGGGTTTGGTATTGAAAACATAGAATTGGCCAGGCAGCCATTATATACTTCAAAACCAGATCTAGAAAGATCTGGTATGGGCTTTACTGTAATGGAAACCTTTATGGATTCTTTAGAGGTAGTATCTAAACTTCATGAGGGAACCAAGATAATAATGAAAAAAAACTTTAAATCAATTAGTTAGGTGGATTATAATGGACGAAGATGTTTTAAAAAAGGGAGATAGTATATATGACGGCAATATATCATTAATTGAACATTCAAGAAATGGTGATAAAGCAGCATTGAACTTATTGATAGAAAGAAATCTTCCCCTAGTATCTGCTATAAGCAAAAAGTTTTTAAATAGAGGCTATGAGTATGAGGATATCTTTCAAATCGGTTGTATGGGGATTATTAAAGCTATAAATAATTTTGATACTAAGTTCAATGTAAAGTTTTCTACATATGCAGTTCCAATGATTATGGGAGAAATTAAAAGATTTTTACGAGATGATGGAATAATTAAGGTTAGCAGAAGTTTAAAAAATACTGCAAGAAAATTACATTATGATAAAGAGAATTTGACAAAGGAACTAGGTAGAGATCCTACTTTAGCAGAACTAGCAAAATTTTCTGGTATAGGTCCAGAGGATATATTAATTGCTAATGAATCAGTAAATAATGTGCAATATTTATATGAGGTCATTCATCAGGATGACGGAGCTCCTGTTTTACTTATTGATAAACTAAGTGAAAAGGTAGAGGAAGATACAGAGGTTATAGACAAGATAGCGTTAAAAGAAGCATTATCAAATTTAGATAGTAAATCGAGACAGATTATAATGTTAAGATATTTTAAGGATAAAACACAGATAGAAGTGGCTAAAATGTTAGGTATAAGCCAGGTACAAGTCTCCAGAATAGAAAAGAAAGTATTAAGGGTTATGAAGGATAAATTAGAAGATTAAAAAGCAGGCAATTGAATTTGCCTGCTTTAGTTCTGTATTTAAATATATCTTTTATGGAGTGACAACCACGGCTCCATCTTTAGGTTTTGTGTCTTTAGTAGGTGGAGTAGTATCAGTAGGTGGTGGAATAATAGTAGGTGGTGGAATAATAGTAGGTGGTGGTATAAGAATAGCTGGTGTATCATCAACCAGGGTTGGTGCTACAAATTGCTGATCCCTAAGGCCAACTGTTGGTATATAATCTCTTTTAATATAAACTTTATTTTGTATAAGATTTAGAGGAGTATTAGCTGTAGCCAACTTCCCATTTGAAGAATTAATTTTTACAGAGACATGAGTTTCACAGAGGGTAGTTGGGACGGTTCCATCTATAAACATTTCAGTTCTAATTCTATCCCCTCTAGGATCTTGGGCACATAAATCTGTAGGGACCTTACCAGAATCTATACAGATAGGAGAAGTAGTAATTCCATCTGGTTTGGCAATACCCTTACTGGCAAGACCAGTATGAACTACAGCCATAATTTCTCCCCATATTCTTGCAGAGGTATTACTGCTTAAGCCTGATTTTGAATATACAGTAGGTCTATCACTACCAAGCCATACAGCACCAGAGTAATAAGGAGTTAAACCACAAAACCAAAAATCCTCCATATTTCCAGTAGTACCAGTTTTTCCAGCAACTTGGTAGGCCCCATTAAAGTTTGCATTATAACCAGTTCCGCCACCGGAAACCGGACCCTTTAAAAGGTCATACATTATAAAAGCTGCCTGGGGAGATATTACAGGGGTTGTGACAATAGGGGAATTATCCAAAATAGTAACTCCATTTTTGTTTTCCACCTTAGTATATAATTTGGCCTGAGTATAAAGTCCATTATTCCCAAAAGTACCATAGGCAGTTGCCATAGCCATAGTATTAGTACCATAGGTTAATTGGCCAAGAGCTAAGGCAGCAGCGCTGCTCTTATCAGCATCAACAAGCTTAATTCCATATTTATCAGCATAGGCGGCACCAGTCTTAAAGCCTAATTGATATTCAAGCTTAACAGCAACTACATTAATTGACTTCATTATAGCGTTTCTTATGGTGCTATAACCAGTAAAAACATTATCATCATTTCTTGGATAATAAGGCTTTCCATCTGCTCCAGGATTAAGTTTACCTAAATCTGGAGATAAAGGAGAGTCCTCAATAACTGTTCCAGGTGTAGCAATTTTTAAATCGATAGCCGGAGAATATACGGTTAAGGGCTTTATAGAAGAACCAGTAGGCTTTAAAAATGCCTTCGACCCATTAAACGCCGCACGATTAAAGGAACCAGGCGCTTGTACACCTCTACCTCCAATAATAACCTTTACTTCTCCTGTGTGATAATCCTCAACAACTGCTGAAGCTTCAAGCTTTTTTAAGCCGGTTTCCTTATCTATTACTGAAGCTACACCTGTACCATAGCTACTATCCGCATCAATTATAGCTTGGGAGGCATCCTGCAGGGATTTATTCATAGTGGTATATATTTTTAAGCCACCATACATTAGTAGATTATTTATTTCACTATCACTATAATGATATTGAGCCTTTAGATCGGTTTTTATTTGCTCCATAACCGGTCTATCAAACCATTCATATTTTAATATGTCTGAGCTTTTTGATTGTGTAAAAACTAATTTCTTTCCGTCTAAATCCTTTAAAGCTTGATCGTATTGTGCTTTTGTAATGGAATGGGCTTTATCTGGATTTGTATACATTTTATATAATACTGTTTTAGTTCTTTTTATGTAATTAACTGGACTTTTTAAATTTATTGGGGAATAAGCATAATAATAAACGGGAGATTGGGTTACACCAGCTATATAAGCGGTCTCAATCAAATTAAGGTCTTTTACTGACTTATTGAAATATTGATTAGCAGCAGCATCAACTCCATAAGCCTGGCCACCTAAAAAGATTGTATTTAAGTAAGCTTCTAAGATCTGATCTTTATTCAGATGCTTTTCAAGCTCAGTAGCTAGATACATTTCTTGCACTTTTCTTGTTATATCAACCTTGGGAGTAAGTATAGTATTTTTTATTAACTGTTGGGTTATGGTGGAACCACCTTGACGGCTAGGATTATGAGTTAAATAATTTTTTACATCGATATAGAAGGAACCTAATATTCTTTTTACATCGATACCTTTATGCTGGAAAAATCGTTCGTCCTCTATGCTAACAAAGGCACTTATCATAGTTTTCGGAACATCACTTAATTGAACGATGGTTCTTTTTTGATCTGTGGGAGCAATATCCATAAATTGTTTTTTGTCATCATATAGAATGGTGGGCTGATTTAAATTTTCAATCTCATTTAAATCAAGAGCAGGTGCAGTTTTAATCATTGCAAGAACTACTCCAGCTCCAGCTACTGCCCCAAGTATTATTGCTGAAAAAATAAATAACATAGTATACTTAAATATTTTCAGCCCAACCTTTTTTCCCTTTTTAGTAGTATTTTTCTGAACCATTTTTTCCTCCTTATGGCAATCCACTTTTTCGACGGCATTAAGATATTATACCATAAAAAAGTAAAATATTGAATAGATGTAGCGAATTACAGTATATAATAGAAATATTAGCATATATTGGAATAACTCAGGATTGAGGTGGTTAATATAATTAAGAATAAACACATAAAAGTTAAATTAATGATTTTCTTTATATTTATTGCTAGTTCTTTTATTTTATTCCTATATACCTTCGATAAAATTGCTTCTCCTACAATAGCAGTAGTAGGTGATGCACAAATGAGAGCTAAATCTATAGAAATTATAAATAGAGCAATTATAGATGAATACTCTAAAGAATTTAAATATAATGAAGTTATTCAAACGGAAAAGGATAAGGACGGTAATATTGTAATGCTTAGTGCGGATACCTTGAAGATGAATAAGATAGCTTGTGATGTATCCTTGAAAGCCCAAGAGGATTTATCAAAGCTTGGTAGCATAGGTATAAAAATTCCTATGGGCTATATTTTTAGAAATAATATTTTAGCTGGCTTTGGTCCGAATATCACTATTAGAATGCAACCATATGGAAGTATAGAAACTAAATATTCTTCTACTTTTGATAGCGCAGGTATAAATCAAACCAGACATAAAATTTATGTTGAGTTAACTACTACAATAAGAGTTATACTTCCACTTAAAATTGATAATCTGGAAATAAAAAATGAAGTTCCTATAGCTGAAACAATAATAATAGGAAAGATTCCTCAAACTAATATGAGTTTAGATTTAAATAATGCGGGTTATAAAACTAGCACAGCGGATAATAAATAAGCAATTAGCTATACTAATGTTTACATAACTAATTAGGTAGTATAAAATTGTAGCTAAGCATTCTTTAAGTTTGGAGATGATTTAATGATTTATGGAAATATTGAGGGAGTAAAAGAGTCCTTATTAAATAAATTAGAAGAGCTATATAAGCTTGAAACATTCAAATATACAGCTGCTTCAGAAGATTTAATTAATGTTTTGATTTCAGTTACTAGCTCGATAAAAAGAGAAATAAGCGTTGCAGTTAATAGAAGAGGGAAAATAGTTTCTGTTGCTATAGGCGATTCTTCCACAGTTGATATTCCAGAACTAGATTTTAAATTAAGGAATCTTTCAGGGATAAGAATAATACACACCCACCCAGCGGGAAGTTCCAAATTATCAGTATTGGATATTTCAGCCTTGATTAAGCTTAAACTAGACTGTATTGTAGCCATTGGTATTTCTGATGAAAAGGTGGAGTATAGTTTTGGATTTTGCAGCTTTTTTGAGGATAAATTGACTTATGAAATTCTTGGACCTATAAATAGAGAGGAATTCCTTGGGGTAGATATATTTAGAAAGGTAGAGCATATAGAAGAATATCTAAAGAACAATAAAATAATTGAGGATAATAGTGAAAAGGCATTGATAGTTGGGACTGATACAGCGGAAAGCCTTGAGGAACTGAGGGAATTAGCTAAGGCCTGTCAAATAGAAGTATGTGATTCTGTTTTTCAAAATAGGAACAAAGTAGATACAGCTTTTTATGTAGGAAGTGGCAAGGTAGAAGAAATAGCTTATATATGTCAAAGCTTAAGAGCAAATTTAGTTATTTTTGATGACGAACTATCTGGTTCCCAGGTAAGAAATTTAGAGGACAAATTGGGAATCAAAGTTATAGATAGAACGGTTCTCATACTTGATATATTTGCGAAGAGAGCTAGAAGCAAGGAAGCAAAAATTCAAGTAGAGCTGGCACAATTAAAATATAGGCTGCCAAGACTTACAGGCTTAGGTACTATTTTGTCCAGAACAGGCGGAGGTATAGGAACCAGAGGTCCCGGGGAAAAGAAGCTGGAAACTGATAGAAGGCATATTAAAGAAAGATTATATGATTTGAAAGATGAACTAGACAAAATTAGAAAGACAAGAGAGACACAAAGGGATAAAAGAAATAAGGAATTTATTCCTAAGATCTCTATAGTAGGGTATACAAATGCAGGTAAATCTACTTTAAGAAATAAGCTATGCGAGATAGCAAATCCTAAAAATAATCCAATAAAGGAAAAGGTATTTGAAGCAGATATGCTATTTGCAACCTTAGATGTTACTACCAGAGCAATTATTCTACCAGATAATAGGCTTGTAACAGTTACTGATACTGTTGGTTTTGTAAGGAAACTTCCTCATGATCTGGTTGAAGCATTTAAATCAACTCTTGAAGAAGTAATTTATTCGGATTTATTAATTCATGTAATTGATGCGTCAGCAACAACTTTTTTAACCCAATTAGAAGTGGTTAATAATGTGCTAGAAGAATTAGGTGCACATGATAAACCTACAATATTGGTTCTTAATAAAATAGACCTTTTAGATAAGGATAATAATGAGGAACTAATAAAAAGCTTGAAGGGACTAAAGGTTATTGAAATTTCTGCAAAAAAATTGATTAATTTAGATGAGCTCCTTGTAGAAATTCAAAATACCCTTCCTAATACCTTAATGGAAACTGAATTATTAATCCCTTATGCAAAGCAAGAGGTAACAGCTTACCTGCATAGAAAGTCAAAAATATTAATTGAGGAATTTAAAGATGATGGTACCTATATCAAGGCACTTATAGATGCGGAAATTTCAAATAGGTGTTCGGCATATATTATCAACAAATAATATATGCTTGCGTTTTAAATGAAATTAAAGTAAAATTAATAATAATTTAAAAGGTAATAGTAGACTAGATTATTCTAGTCTATTTTAATAAATTGTAAATTGGGGAATTTATAAAAAGGGGGAATTGACTTGAACAAAACTATATTACAATATCAAAAAGCATTTAAAAGTGTTATTGATAGATTAAAAGTAATTGACAGTGTTCTTGCTGTTATGGTATTTGGTAGTATGGTATCCGGTGATTTATGGGATGAGTCTGATATCGATTTGTTTGTAATAACCTCTAATAGTACAGATAATGAAATAAGCAATATATACGCTGAAGAAAAGGACATAGCTGTTCATATAAAGCAAATGGGTAAAAGTAAGCTAATTGCCCTATATGACACAGATATTAGAGGGGGCTTTATACATAGAGTATTTTCTTCTTCTAAATTAGTATTTTCCAAGGATAAAGAAATAACTAGTATTTATGATGGTGGAAGATTTTATCCTGATGTAGATCGAGAAAGATGGAATATGGTTTATTTAGGAGATGTAATTAAAAATATTAGTAATTGTAGAAAATATTTAGCAAACGATGATCTTTATAATGCGTATAGTACTGCTGTAAGATTTGTAGAGGACTATGCTAAGCTTTATATAAGTTTATCTGGTTATATGATAAGCAAGGAAGCAATGACCATGGTTATGAATTTAAATGATGGCTTTAAAGATTGTGTGGATGGATTGTTTTTCAATAAAGTTGATACTATTAGAGCTATTCAACTATCTATTACTTATGTTTCAATGGCTATAGATGAGAATATAAGAAATATTACTTCTTTATTACTAAACTACATGAGACAACTTGATTGCTTCTTAAGCTCAAAGGAAATTAAGAGAGATAGAATATTTCAAAATTATGACATAGAAATTGAAGAAGTATTAAATAGATTATGGGAAAAGAATATAATTAAAAAGGAAAAAAGAGATTTTAGAGCAGAAGATGGTAAGGTAATACTAAAAGAAAATGTATATTATATATGAATACTTACAAGCAATAGTATTGCTTGTAAGTATCAAAAATTAAACACCTTAAGGGTGTTTTTTGTGGTGAGGTTATGGAAAAATATAAAATTAAGTTTTACGAAGAAAAGCCAAAATATATTCAGGTGTATGAGCACATAAAGGATTTGATTGAATCAAATCTTGTTGATGATGGAGAAAAGCTACCATCTATTAGGGGCTATTCTAAAATCCTAGGTGTTAATACTATAACCATAGTAAATAGCTATAAAGCTTTAGCTAATGAAGGGTATACCTACCAGAAAGAAGGTAGTGGTACTTTTGCTAAGAAAAAAGACAGAATCAAATATTTTAAAAAGGAATATAACCAAATATTTAAAAGACTAGCCGGCGGTCAACTCGGCTCTATTACTGATTTTACTAGTGAAAGTAGCATAGGAACTTATTTCCCAGTTGTTGCTTTTAAAGATATACTAAATGAAGTAATAGATAGAGATGGCTCCGCTGCTTTTATAAATCAGGAGCCTTTAGGCTTTCAAGGACTTCGAAATTGCATTAAGGACTTTTTATGGAAGGGCACCCTTGATGTAGATAACATACTTATAGTAAGTGGAGCTCAGCAGGGTATAGATATTATTGCTAAGGCCTTAATAGCTATTAACGATGGGGTATTAATTGAAAAGCCAACCTATAGTGGAGCCTTAAATGTTTTTACAGCAAGACGTGCCAATATATTTGAGGTAGACATGGAGGCAGATGGGGCAAACATCATTCAGCTTGAAAAGCTACTGAAAAAAAGTAAGATAAAATGTTTTTATATTATGAGCTATTTTCAAAACCCCACCGGAAGTTCTTATTCAAATGAAAAGAAAAAAGCAATCTTAGATTTAGCTGAAAAATATGATTTTTATATAATTGAAGATGATTATTTATCTGAGTTAATTTATGATGATAATATTAAATATGAAAGTTTTAAAAATCTTGATACTAATGAAAGAGTTATTTACATAAAAAGTTTTTCTAAAATATTTCTTCCTGGAATACGTCTTGGATATTTAATCACTCCAGAAATTTTCAGAGATCAAATACAAAGTGCTAAAGTTAATTCAGATATATCCACTTCAGGTCTTATGCAAAGAGCTTTAGAATTATATATTGTAAAGGGCTTATGGAAAGATTACATTGACAAGATTAAAATAATTTATAAAATAAAATACGAAAATACCTTAAGGAATATTTATACTATATTAGGTGATAAAGTAAGGGTTAATCCTCCTGGAGGGGGTCTTAGCTTTTATTTGAATTTAAAAGAGAACGTAAATATAGATTCAATAGAGCTTTTTTATAGATGCAGGGAAAAGAATATATATATAACCCCAGGTGTGTTATTTTATAAATTTAGTAATGAAGGAAGAAAATATTTTAGACTTGGGTTTTCTCAACCTAATGAAGATAGGATAACTGAGGGAATAAAGACTATTTCTACTTTTTTATAACGGGAAGGTATATTATGGAGTTCTTAATTTTGAAAGAAGAGAAATTTGAATATGAAGTAAAAAAATCTAACTTTATAGCTAGGGTTAGCAGAATTAGCTGTGAAGAGGAAGCTAAAGACTATATATCTAAGGTTGCTTCAGAAAATAAGGGAGCATCTCATAATGTATATGCCTTTATTACAGGTGATGGAAAGCTTGAAAGATACAATGAAGATGGTGAACCCCAAGGAACAGCTGCAATGCCTATTTTAGAAGTTTTAAAGAAAAAACACATTACAGATGTAGTTATAGTTGTAACAAGATATTTCGGGGGCACGCTTCTAGGTACCGGGGGACTGGTTAGAGCCTATAGTAGGAGTGCTCAAGGTGTTATAGAAAAAGCTGGATTAGGTATAAAAACCTTAGCCTATAGGCTTTCTTTTGAATTAGAATATAATCAGTTAGGTAAAATAAAATATTTATTAGAAAACAGAAATATTCCAATAGAAGAGCTAGAATACGGAGAAAAAATTCATATAAGTTTTTTAGTCGTGGCAGAGGATAAAGATATAGTTACTAATTCCTTGATGGATATGTCTTTAGGAGAACTCGTAATTAATGTAGAGCCTCTGACCTGTCTTTTAACGGATAAAAAACTTATTAAATTGTAATAAACCCTAGTCTGTACTGGTGATTAATCTTATGTTATAATTAATTTATATTTTTATGATAATTTTAGGATCTTTTATAGTTAAGATTGGAGGAGTTTTATATGTCAGGACATTCAAAGTGGCACAATATACAAGCAAAAAAAGGTAAGGTAGATGCGAGAAGGGGTAAGATTTTCACTAAGATAGGTAAGGAATTAGCAGTTTCAGCAAAAAACGGCGGTTCTAACCCAGATATGAATGGAAGGTTAAACGATCTTGTAGCAAAAGCTAAAGCCGCCAATATGCCTCAGGATACAATATATAAAGCAATTAAAAAGGGTGCTGGAGAAATGGAAGGAGTGAACTATGAAGAAATAGTTTACGAAGGCTATGCTCCTGCAGGTGTCGCAATAGTTGTAAGTACTTTAACAGATAATAAAAATAGATCTGCAGCAAATGTAAGGCATGCGTTTACTAAAACAGGTGGTAATTTAGGGTCCTCAGGATGCGTATCTTATATGTTTCTAACAAAAGGACAAATAATAATTGAAAAAACTGAGAAAATTGATGAAGATGATCTCATGATGGCAGCCTTAGATGCTGGAGCAGAAGACGTTAATACTGAAGAAGAGGTTTTCGAGATATTAACTACTCAGGCAGATTTCACCAAAGTAAGACTAGCCTTAGAAAGCTTAGGCTATAATTTTATATCCGCTGAAGTTACTATGATTCCTGATTTGTTTGTTTCAGTGGGCGTGGAAGATGCAGTAAAGGTTCAAAGGCTCATTGATGCTCTCGAGGATGATGATGACGTTCAAGATGTTTACCACAATTGTGAGTTCCCAGAGGAATGGGAAGGCTAGGTCATAACAAGGGCTTGATGTCTTAGATAACGTTAAATCATGATTACATACGTATTTTGACCATTCAATAATGGTATAGAACACTTTCATCTTTAAATGTAAAAATTTAAAGATGAAAGTGTTTTTATTTTGCCATTTAATTGATAATTTGATGGTACATATTGTATAATTATTATAAGGGGTTAATAGTATTTTCTATTAAAAATTATATACTTGGTGGTTGCGGTAGCTGTTACTATATACGGTTCATTCGTGGTACCAAATTTCCCTGCATCTAGTAAAGATATTCTAATTTATAGAAATAGTATTATTTGTTTAACTTTCATAATTCTTGTCTTACCTGGAGCTTTCATTCTATCACCATCTATTAGGAATAAAATACCTCTTTTTAAAGAAGGGAAAGTAGCATCCACTATTTTTGGGTGGGGATTATTGGTGGTTATTGGAGTATTCGTATCTAAGGGTATGTATTCTTTTCATTCTACTGTATATAACAATGATAGTTGATATAAATGGGGATATTTTATATGTAAGCGCTGGTTATTTTTATTCTTATACTGGAGGCGAAATCCTTCAAGGAGATACAGTCACTTTTTGTGGCTATTGCAGCAATCCAACAACATATAACAATGTGCAAGGTGTAAAGAACACTGTTTCCAGTGTATATGCAGAGTATATTCAAATAGACAAGTAATAAAAGTAAACTAAATATAACAATAATGGATATAATGTAATTTAGAAGGAATGATGTTATGAAATATTGTAATATTTGTGGTAAATATATTCAGCCTACTAAAAAGTTTAGCATAGGGTGGTTTTTAGCTAATTGCATTTGGATCATTGGCGGTGGAATGTATATATTATATTGGATTTTTTTAAAAGAGAGAGTTTGTCCAATATGTAACGGAAATCAATTCAGTAAATCATCTTCTACAGAAGTCCTTGATCAAACTATTGCTATGAGTCAAATACCTATTAAAAATATTTTGGAATTGAATAAAAAAGAATTGGCAGTGGCTAAAACAAGAACTGATGAAACTGCAAGAAAAAGAAAAGTTGGGAAATTACCCTGGCAATTTAAAAAGGCCGAAACTAAGTCTACAAAACTGGATAAATTAATTTAAATAAGCAGTATAGATTGCCATATGAACGTTCTTTTTAGGCGTATCTCCTTAATTGGGGTTACACCTATTTTTTTGCGAATAATATACATGTAAATAAAGTTATTGCTAAAGCTATATGTATTAACTACTACTTGTTATGTTTTGATTAAAGTAGTAGCATGTAAGTAAATTAATATATTATAAAATTAAATTTCACTATGCGAAATCAAACAATATATTATAGAATTATTATTAATAAATATGTATGCGAAGGAGTGATAATAATGGAATATGTGAATTTTGGCAGAACTGGCAGAAAAGTCAGCAGAATTGGTTATGGCGGGGCTACCGCAGGCTTGAAGAATTACTTGCATGAATTCGATCCTCAAAACATTGATGACAGAAGAGGAATCATTGAATCGATTGAAAAGGCACTTGAGCTTGGGATTAATTATTTTGATATAGCTCCAGGTTATGGAAATGGACAAAGTGAGGAAATATTCGGTGAAGCGCTTGAGGGCGTGAACCCTAAAGATATATTTTTAGCAACCAAGGGGCCAATGATAAAGGATGGGTGGGGGAGTGTGCGCAAGTCACTTGAGGACAGTCTGAAGAGACTTAAGAGGGATTATGTGGATTTACTGCAGATTCATGGGTCAACCTATTCGGATGAACAGATTTGTTATAATTTCTTGTTTCAGCATCCCTATGAAACAAACAGACCCTTCGGAAGTATTCAGGAAGCTGAGACACAGAACATGGGTATTGCCACTATGAGGGCGCCTACTTCAGGCTGGTTTCAGAAGTGGATCAAACAAGTAAATCCTTCAAACAATTTCGATTATACTCCTGCATTGATACAGTTTGTTCTGTCGAATCCATTAGTGGATGTTGCCTTGATAGGCATGAGGAGTGCAGAAAGAGTAAAGCAGAATGTAGATATATGCAACGATATGTCCGGAAGGATAGATATAGAAAAATTATGTAAATATATGTATAAGGGGGAAAAGAATGAATATATTTCCTGAAATTAGAGGCTCAATTATTGATTTTGATGTTATTGTTATAGGCCATCTTAGGTGGAATAGGTATTTTGGTGAAGGGCCTGATGCGCCTCCAAGGGGCGATCCTTCAACATGTACATCAACGCTTATTAAGGGAAAAAATTGGGATGGAGAGGATTACGTTTTGATAGTCGATCCGACTCTCCGAGTTAAACCAGAGGACTATTATTTTGACATCAACAGGAGGACTGGATTAAGACCTTGGCAAGTGACTCACTGTTTTTCGACTCATGATCATTATGATCATCAAGGTGGACTAAATTACTTCCCGGATGCTATATGGAATGCGGCTAAGCCAGTAGCAGAAATATTGAAGAACTCCGAACACATCGATGGATCAAAGGTGATTGGTGTTGAAGGCGAATTCCTGCCTGGTATTTCCCTAGTGCATATACCGGGACATACCGATACAATCCATGGAATTGCATTCATGCATTCGGGAAAAAGAGTTTTGGTTGCAGGGGATGGAGTGATGACAAAATACCATTTTAACAATAATACTACAGAATTTCAGAAGGATGCTGAAATGGCTGCGGCTTCTATACAAAATATTAAAGATAGCTTTGATATTATTATACCAGGACATGATAATCTAATTCTAAATTATAATTAGCAATCATTTGATTTACTATTTTATTGTTAGAGGAGTCGAACTATGGTCAAAGATAATAATTGGTTAAATAAACGAGGTAGGGGCATACATATCACAATTAGAGATATCGATTGCAAAGAATTTGATGCGGAAAATATGGTAAAACATTTTTATGAAATGGGAGTCTCGTTTTTTACTTTTTTTGCAGGCGGATACGTAACAACTTATCCATCTAAACTTAAATATTCTCGCAGGAGTCCTTGGCTTAAAGATAAAGATATAACGGGAGATATAGTAAAAGCTGCACATAAATATGGTATCAAAGCAATTGCAATGGCAGACCTAAGTGTAATTTCTCCCGAAGTCGCTTTAGAGCATCCCGAGTGGATATCTGTAGATATCAACGGAAGGCCCTATGAATCTGTGAGTGGTATGTACACGGCTTGTGTGATGGGCAGTTACAGTGAAGACTATGGCAAAAGAATGGTTAAAGAGATTATTGATAACTACGATGTGGATGGTATCAAATTTGGTGGCGGAAGTTATGGATTTAACGTCAATATTTGCCACTGCAAACAGTGCGAAAAGGATTATGATCAAATGTTTAGTGAAGCAATCCCAACAAAGATGGATTGGGAGGATCCTCATTGGCGTAGGTATCATCACTGGAGGACCCTCAAGACAAGCGAAAGATGTAAATACCTCAAAGATATGGTAAAGTCTATAAAATCTGATATGCCTGTTATGGGAAATGCTGTATGTTTCGGCTCGGTTAATTGGACAACAAATTCTGCCCTTGATGTTGAAGATATGGCTCCTTATCAAGATATGGTGCAGATCGAGGCTCAAGATAGAGCCCGTGTTTCATTAGATTTAATTGCCGATTGGCAATCATTAACTTGGACAGGTGAAGAAGCATGTTATATGACTTCTGTAACAGAAAAACCTATTTGGATTGTTGTGTCATATTTTAAGGCATGGCCATGGCGTAGAGCAGCTATGGATTACGCTGAGCAGAAGGTTTATATGGCACAGATAGCAGCAAATGGAGCATCTCCTATGGTTAATCTTGCAGGAGGACCACCTGAAGCACATGAAGATAAGCGAGGCTTCAAAGCAATTACTGAGCTCTACACATTTTTAAAAGCTCATAGTGATTATTATGATGGAGATTGGTCAGGTGCTAATGTTGCACTTGTATATTCTCAGAATACACTACTTTATTATGGTAAGTCCAAACAGATGGAAAGATATCTGGAAGGATTTAGAGGTATAGAGAAAGCCATGCAGGAAAATCATATACCTTTTGATATAATATCTACCAAAGTATTAGATGGAAAATATTTAAAAAAATACAAAGTATTGGTATTGCCAACATTAGCCTGTATGTCAGATGTTGAGGCAAATGAGCTAAGAAAATATGTGAGTGAGGGGGGGAGCATAATATCCACTTTTGAAACTGGACTCTTCGATGAATTTGGTGAGAAGAGAAGTGATTTCATCATAGGTGATATTATTAAAGCAAAATATAAAGGTATAACAATGCATGTTAATGGAAAAAACCCTGAAGGACTCCAAAATTATTGCAGAATACAGGAAAAGTCTGAATTACTAAAGGGTATAAATAATACAGAATTGATATCAATTACAGGAGAATATTGCCAAGTTGAGCCTGGGGCGGGCACACAAGTACCAATTAAGCTTACTCATCCTTTTCCAGTAATGCCAGAAGGGTTGTCCTATACTACAGAACCTGATCTTGGATATCCAATGCTGATTGCCTATGAGCATGAAAATGGGAGTAGAACGGTATATTTCCCTAACCAACTTGACCGGTTACATTGGGCTGCAGGTTTTCCGGATTTGTCACAATTATTTGCTAATGCAGTGAATTGGTCAATAAAGGGAGACGTACCAGTTACCTGTGAATGCCCGAATACTATTTATATGAGTTTCAGGCAGCAGGAAAAAAGAATATTGGTCCATCTAGTAAACCTAACCGGAGGCGAAAGATATTTCAAACAAATTATCCCTGTGAATGACATAGTGGTAAAGATAGATAAAAAGCTTTGCAGTAATCCTATTAAAACCTTTATGCTTAGCGGTGGGAAAGCCCTTGAAGCAGAAGATATGGGTAACTATTACAAAGTTATTGTAACAGAGCTGAAAGATTATGATGTATTAGTTTTGGAGCAAAAGTAGAAAAGAAAGCTCATGGTAATAATGAGGGGAGGTAATATGGGAATGGATAATAGCTGGATAAATAAAAGAGGTAGGGGTATACACCTTACCATAAGAGATATAGATTGTAAGAACTTTGATGCTGAAAAAATGGGAAAGGACTTTTATGATATGAATGTCACTTTTTTCAGCTTTTTCACAGGCGGATATATAACTACATATCCATCAAAACTTAAATATTCCAGGATAAGCCCCTGGCTTGGAGATCAGGATATAACTAGAGATATTGTAAAAGCAGCACACAAGTATAATATTAAAGCTATCGCTATGGCGGATATGAGTGTATTGACTCTAGAAGCGACAGCAGAGCATCCTGAGTGGGCCTCCATAGATATCAATGGAGAACCGTATGAGTATTCTTTAAGTGGGATGTATACATCTTGTATAATGAGCAGCTATGCAGAAGAGTATGGTCAAAAAATGGTCCGTGAGATTCTGGAAAATTATGATGTGGATGGCATTAAATTTGGTGGTGGCAGTTATGGTTTCCGTGGTAAGGTTTGTTACTGTAAAAGCTGCCAAAAAGAGTATGAAAAAGAATATCACCATTCATTACCGATAAAGTCTGATTGGAATGATCCAAACTGGATCAATTATCAAAAATGGTGCATTGCTAAAACATCAGAGAAATGTAAATTTCTATTTGATATGGTAAAGTCTATAAGGCCTGACATGCTAGTAATGGGCAATGGTGGTTGTATGGGTGCTATTGATGCTGAAGAAATGTCTATGTACCAAGATATGGTACAGGTGGAAGGGCAGACTAGAATTCGATTAAATGAACAAATGCAGGGTAACTGGATGCCCATGTATTGGATAGCTGAAGAGGCAAGTTATATGACAACAATTACACATAAACCTATTTGGATTGTCGCATCTTATTGGAGACATGGCTTTTGGCGCAGATCGGCAGTAGATTATCCTGAACAGAAGGTCTATATGGCACAGATTATAGCAAATGGAGCTACACCTATGGTTAATCTTTCTGGAGGCCCACCTTTGGTACATGAGGATCAACGTGGATTTAAGGCACCAAAAGAATTGTTTGCTTTTCTAAAAGACCATGCAGACTATTATGACGGCGACTGTTCAGGAGCAAATATAGCACTGGTTTATTCACCAGATACAGAGGTCTTCTATGGAAAGGATGATTCGGAAAAAAGGTATATTCAGAGTTTTAGAGGCACTGAGAAGACTTTACTGGAAAACCATTTACCCTATGATGTGGTTTCAACCAAATATCTGGTGACTGGATGTTTACTTAATTACAAATTATTAATACTCCCTACACTAGCATGCATGTCAGATGAAACAGCTAAAATTTTAAAAAATTATGTTGAAGCGGGAGGAAGTATCCTTGCTACTTTTGAAACTGGTCTCTATAAGCTAGATGGAAGTAAAAGAGAGAACTTTGCTTTTGGAGATCTGCTAAAAGCATCTTATAAAGGTATAACCGCATCAGTAGCTGGGGATAATCTTTATGGTAGAAATCAACAAGCTATGCATCAGAATTACTGTAGAATTAAAAATTCACACAGTCTTTTGCAGGGCATTGAGGATACAGAACTAATTCCAATAGGTGGAGAATACTGCCTAGTTGAAGTAGTAGAAGGAGCTGAGGTACCTTTAACACTTGCAACACCTTTTATTATATTTCCGGAAGGACTTTCTTACACAACCGAGAAGGATTTAGATTATCCTATGATGATTGCTTTTGAACATGAAAGTGGCGGTAGAACTGTTTATTTGCCAAATCAGCTTGATAAACTTCATTATGTAGTTGGAATGGAAGATATTTCAATGATTTTTGCAAATTCAGTAAAATGGGCATTAAGAGATGAAATACCAGCAACCTGTGAAGCACCTAACACTATAAATATAACATTTAGAAGGCAAGAGAATAAAGCAATGGTTCATCTTATAAACTTTACTGGCGGTCAAAGGTATTTTAAGCAACTTATTTCTGTCCGTAACATAGTAGTAAGAGTTGACAAAAAGCTATGCGCCGAAACGGTTAGAGCCTATATGCTATCAGATGGAAAAGAACTTAAGATAGAGTCTCAAAATAAATACTATCAAGTTATTGTCCCTGAATTAAAGGATTATGACGTTGTGGTATTTGAAACTGTAAAGGATCAATAACATTAATTAATTACTAGTTACAGTTCAGATGTAGCGTCGATAAATAAGACCTCTAAATAAAGTATAGTGGCCTTATACTATTATTCCATTTTTAAGGTTACAACATTATCGTCGAAGGCATCCTTCATTCCCTGAAAAACAT
>DATCIH010000135.1:0-13351 GCA_036507955.1 Clostridiaceae bacterium
CAAATTTTATAGAATAAAATTTATAAAAGTAAAAAAATAAAATCAAGGTGGTAAAATCACGAATAGAGGCGGATTTAGTTGGAATAGGTTTTTAGGAATAACTAAAGCTAAAAGAAGAGTATCTAAAGCTACTGGGATCCCGTGGTCTAGATCAGGTAGACAAGGAAAAGCTGGAGCAGCTATGGGATGCTGTATTTTATTTTTCTTTCCATTGATAGTGGTTGTTGGAGCAATGATAGTAGTTAAATTAATATAATACGCATAAAAAACAAACGGCAAATATAATTGTATATTAATGAAGAGACCCCAACTTGATTTGATAAGTTGGGGTCTGTTTTGTACTTTTTTATTTGTTTGGTTGTATTCCTAGCTTAAATGTATTAAGATATTATTTATCAATTAGTGCTCTTAAATTAACCACTAATTAGCCACCTAGTTAGAAAGTAGTCTGACTATATAAAAGTATGCTATACACAGGAAAGTTAGATATATCAAGCCTTTAACGGTATTTATCATATTGTATAAATATGAACCAATCAAAAGGCGAGTGTGGGGTCAAAGACCAGGTCAACTAACTTTAGGTAGCAGTCTTTTTTAGACTGCTATTTATCTTCGCCTAGCAAGGTTCATTCTATTTTTTACGAGGAGGAAGGTAAATGAATTTAATTTACAAAATGGCAGCTAGAAGATGGGACAAACTTTTTAAGCAACAAGTAAAGTATATTAAAGCGTTCTTATATGAAGATTTAGTTGAAGAATATAAGAACTTAGACCTTAACCTTGAGGGGGAAAAGACCTTATCAGCTCAAAACACAGAGTCAGAAGTTCTAGCGGCTCAAGTAATCTCCTACCTGCTGGGTGAAGATATTGAGGGGGAGGCTTTACGTTCTAAAGATGTAGTATTTAAAGCTGTTTTTGAAAAAACAAAGAATGAAATTAAACAATATGCACAAAATAAAATGAAAAATGATTTAGAAGTTAGAAAATTAATAGTATATACACTTAGAATGGGTATGACAATTCAGGCAGGAATTCTTGGAAATAAATATTTAGTTACCCCTGAGTATAAAAGAAAAAGTAGCTTATTATTAAAATATGGGCATGAATTCCCAGAAGAGGTAAATGAAAACATGTATATGGAAATATACAAAAACTTTATTAAAAATTCAGAGAAATCTAAAAATAAATAAGAGGCTTTTTTATATTTTACTTGTTATTTTTTTTCAATAGATATAAAATATTAATAACATAAAATTAACCCAATAAACATTTACCTTTATGGTAAGAAAGGGGCTGATACTATGAAAATTATATTAACAGGAAAGAATATCGAGATAACGGAGGCTTTGAGGAATACTGTAAATAAAAAGCTCTCTAAGATGGATAAGTACTTTACTCCTAATATTGTGGCACATGCTACTTTAAGTGTACAAAAAAGTAGAAGGATTTTCGAAGTGACCATACCTTTTAATGGGGTTGTTTTAAGAGGTGAGGAAGCTAACGAAGATATGTATGCTTCCATCGATTTAGTTTGTGATATACTTGAAAGACAAATAATAAAACAAAAAACCAAGCTTGAAAGGAGAAACTTCAGTGATTCCCTAAGGTTTCAAGCTTTTGAAAATGAAAACAATGTGGCGGAAGCGGAGGAAACAGAAGAAGCTAAGATTGTTAAAACTAAAAGATTTGCAATAAAGCCTATGTCTCCTGAAGAAGCAGTACTACAAATGGAACTTGTAAGTCATAATTTCTTCGTATTTTTAAGTGCTGAAAGCGAAGAAGTAAATGTAGTTTATAAAAGAAAAGATGGAAATTATGGCTTGATTGAACCTGAATTTTAATATAAGAAATGAAAAGAATGGCACACAAAGGTGTGTCATTCTTTTTTATGATACATTAATATTGCCCCATAAATAATTAAATGATATAATCAAAAGGTATAATTAGTAAAATGTGATAGTGAGGATTAAAAATGAGTGTATTTGATAAGATTTTTGGAAGCTATAGTGAAAAAGAAGTTAAAAGGATAATTCCTATTGTGGATGAAATTGAAGACTTGGATGGTAAGATGCAAGATTTATCCGACGATGAACTTAGAGGAAAAACAGCAGAATTTAAAGCTAGATTGAAAGAAGGATCAACCTTAGATGACATATTGCCTGAAGCCTTCGCTGCATGCAGGGAAGCTGCTACTCGGACAATAGAACAAAAACATTTTAGAGAACAACTTATTGGTGGTATAGTACTACATCAAGGCAGAATATCAGAAATGAAAACTGGTGAAGGTAAAACTTTAACTGCAACTCTTGCCGCATACTTAAATGCCTTAGCAGGTAAAGGTGTCCATATCGTAACGGTTAATGATTACCTAGCTAAAAGAGATAAGGAATGGATGGGTAGGATTTTTCAGTTTTTAGATTTAACGGTTGGGGTTGTTCTTCATGACTTAACTCCAGAAGAAAGGCAAGAAGCATATGGTTGTGATATAACTTATGCCACAAATAATGAATTAGGTTTTGATTATTTAAGAGATAATATGGTTATATATAAGCAAGAAAGAGTTCAAAGAAAGCTCAGCTTTGCGATTGTTGATGAGGTTGACTCAATTTTAATAGATGAAGCCAGAACCCCTTTAATTATTTCTGGTCAAGGTGACAAATCTACAGATTTATACAGGATAGCAGATTATTTTGTAAAAACCTTAAAGGAAAAGGATGACTTTACTGTAGATGAAAAAGCAGGTTCAGTTTTATTATCCGATATAGGAGTAGAGAAGGTAGAGAAATACTTCGGCCTTACAAATTATGCAGATCCAGAAAACATGGAAGTTCAGCATCATGTAGTGCAGGCTTTAAAGGGCAACTACATAATGAAAAGAGACAAGGACTATATGGTTAAGGATGAAGAGGTCATAATAGTTGATGAGTTTACAGGAAGACTTATGGAGGGCAGAAGATACAGCGATGGGCTCCATCAGGCAATAGAAGCTAAGGAAGGTGTTAAGGTTGAAAGAGAATCAAAGACCTTGGCTACTATTACCTTCCAAAATTATTTTAGAATATATGAAAAGTTATCAGGAATGACAGGTACTGCTTTAACTGAGGAATCAGAATTTAGGGAAATATATGGACTGGATGTAGTGGTTGTACCTACGCATATGCCTATGATTAGAGATGATAAATCCGATGTTATATATAAAACAGAAAAGGGTAAATTTGAGGCAGTGGTTGAAGAGATAATTGAAACTCATAAAACAGGGGAACCTATGCTTGTAGGTACTGTCAGCATAGAGAAATCTGAAGTCTTATCTGAACTCTTAAAAAGAAGAGGGGTACCTCATCAGGTTCTAAATGCAAAATATCATGAGAAGGAAGCAGAAATAATTTCTCACGCTGGTGAAAAAGGCATGGTCACAATTGCAACTAATATGGCTGGCCGTGGTACGGACATTAAGCTTGGAGAGGGAGTAGCAGACATAGAAGGGCTTAAAATAATTGGTACTGAAAGACATGAATCTAGGCGTATAGATAATCAGCTTAGAGGACGTTCAGGAAGACAAGGTGATGCTGGAAGTTCCAGATTCTATGTGTCCTTAGAGGATGATCTGATGAGAATATTTGGTTCAGAAAGACTTCAAGGCATAGTAGAAAAGTTAGGACTGCAAGATGATGATGCTATAGAAAGTAAAATGATTTCTAAAGCTATTGAAAATGCCCAGAAAAAGGTTGAAGGAAACAATTTTGATACAAGAAAACAATTAATTCAGTATGATGATGTAATGAATAAGCAAAGAGAAATCATCTATGAACAAAGATCCGAGGTCTTAGAAGGGGAAAACATGAAAGACCAAATTTCTAAGATGATTGAAGAAGTGATAATTTCTACTGTTGATTCTCATATATCGGGCATTGAGGATAATCTGGTGGAGGATTTGACTAAATTAGTTGATTATATGGAGGAGTTATTTGTTCCAGAAGGCTCAAAAAGAGTGGATGAATTAAAACTTTTAGTTAATGATGAAATAAAAGATGAATACTTAGAATTAGCCCAGGAGCTTTACACTAGAAAAGAAGAAGAAATTGGAACGGAACAGATGAGAGAGATTGAAAGAGTTATTTTGCTTAGGGTAGTTGATACCAAATGGATGGATCATATTGATGATATGGATCACTTAAAGCAAGGTATTGGTCTTAGAGCCTACAAGCAACAAGATCCGGTTCAAGCATATCAATTTGAAGGTAGCACTATGTTTGAAGAGATGATTTATAATATAAAAATAGATACAGTTAAATATCTGTTCCATGTTCAGGCGGAAAGAGCTCCTGAGAGGGAAAGAGTAGTAGAACAAAATCAGATGTCAACAAATCTAGATGATTCTTTAAAAAAGGAACCTGTTAGAAAAGAAAAAAAACTTGGTAGAAATGATATGTGTCATTGTGGCTCAGGTAAGAAGTATAAAAACTGTCACGGACGATTAGCCTAATTACTAAGCTATCCAAATTGGCTATGGAATTAACTAAAGATCTGTGGCAATTTATAGGAGTGATATTTTGAATATAAAATATGAGGAAAAAATTAAGGAAGTAGACGCTCTAGATTCAAATTTAATATATATTAGGGGGTCACTTTGACCTAGATAGAATAGAATTAAGGGCAGAGGAACTCCATAATATTATGGAGGACCCTTCCTTGTGGAAAGACTTAGAAAGAGCTCAAGAAATAACTTTAGAAGAAAAACTTATAAAAGATAAAATAAGCACCTATAATAGCTTGGATATAAGAGTAAGAGATGTTAAAGAACTTATAGAACTTAACTTAGATGAAAGTGAAGAAACTCTTGAGAATGATATCATAACCGAGATAGACTCCATACTTAATACTATGGACAATTTTAAGATAAAACTTTTATTATCTGGTCAGTATGATAAGGATAATGCAATTGTTACCTTGCATTCAGGAGCGGGTGGTACGGACGCTCAAGACTGGACTCAGATGCTACTTAGAATGTATACCAGATGGTGTGAAAAAAAAGGTTTCGATGTAAAAATGTTGGATTATTTAGATGGTGAGGAAGCAGGAATTAAAAGCGTTACAGTGAAGGTTTCTGGAGAGTTTGCATATGGGTTTTTAAAGGCAGAAAAAGGGATACATAGGCTAGTTAGAATATCGCCCTTTAATGCAAATGGGAAAAGACAAACGTCCTTTGCTGCAATTGAAGTATTACCAGAGTTAACTCCAGAACAAGATATTGAAATAAGGTCAGAGGACATAAGGGTAGATACTTTTAGAGCCAGTGGTGCTGGAGGTCAATATGTAAATAAAACCGAATCTGCCATAAGGATAACTCATCTAGCAACAGGTATTGTAGTACAATGCCAAAATGAGAGAAGTCAGCATTCAAATAAAGAAACCGCCCTGAAGATGCTAAAAGCTAAATTGATTACACTTATGGAAATAGCTCATAAGGAAAAGATAGAAGATCTAGCTGGTGAACTAAAGGATAATGCTTGGGGAAGCCAAATAAGGTCTTATGTGTTTCAACCTTACACAATGGTTAAGGATCATAGAACTGGCTGCGAAAGCGGTAATGTAGGCGCTGTAATGGATGGAGATATTGATTTATTTATTACTGAGTATTTAAAGCAAAGCAAAAATGGTACTATTGATGATCCTATGTTGGAAGAATAAAAACACTAGAAACAATTTTTTATATTGTTTCTAGTGTTTTTTTATAATTGAAACCATTATAAGGAGTATGGATAATATTATGCTTCCAATTAATATACCTTGGTTATATTTAATAAAAATATTATCTTTATAGCCATATTCCATTAATTCAGGGTATATGACCTTAAAACATCTGGTTATGGCTCTAGTGTCAATGTACTTGGATTGGTCCTTTAAGGTGTGAATTTTGCTCATATCACTATCACATAAGGTAATCGCTTCTATTTTGTTTTTTCTGAAGGCTTCATGATCGCTGGAGTCTTCAAATATATTGCCAAATTTAATATTTTCTTTAGTACATATACTTGAAAGAGTTTTGACTAAGGGAGTATTTAAAGTATCATTTTTTCCAGCCATTATTGATAGAGGTATACTATAGCTGCCTATCATATCAAAATTAATTACAGTACTATTTTTAATTTCTTTCAGATTCGTGCTTGCGAAGCTTTCAGAACCAAGGCATCCAAACTCTTCACCATTAAAGCCTGCAAAAATTATTGATCTATCTGGCTTTCCAAGGGTTTTAACATATTTTGATAGCTCAAGTAAAAAGGATATACCAGAGCCATTATCTAAAGCTCCATTATACACATTCCCATTTAAGTCAGTTCCTAAATGATCAAAATGGGCAGAGAAAATTATAGGTGGTTTATCAGTTTTCCCTGGTAGGTAAGCTACCACATTGCTTAAAACGGTCTTCTCTGAAATAAAGGGTATATAAGAGCTTACTTTATAGCCTTTATTTAGGTTATCCTTAAGATCATTTAAGGTATCTTTAGTGACAAGGATGCAAAGATTATAGGCAGATTTGTAATCATAGGAGCTTCTAAAATTTATATTGTCACCTTCAGGGTTATAAAATAGTATGTTATGGTTATTATTTTTAACTAGAAGGTAAGGTTTTGTCATATCTACATCCTTAAGATTGAAATCTATGCCACTTAAACTAAAGCTTAGCATATCCTCTTTGTAGTCTTTAGCATAGGTATAAGTCTTTACTAGTTCCCCATCATCTTTAACTATCCTTAAAAATGGATCATTTTTTAACCTTTTTGGGTAGTAGGTCTCAAAGTTTTGCATGTAGTTATTGCTGTTGTAGGGTTTTAAACCTAGGTTTGCAAAAGTATTTTTCAAATAGACCTCTGTCATTATATTTCCAGTGGTTCCAGCTAATCTTCCTTGAAAGCTATCTGCGGATAAATATTTTATATTATCTAATATTTCACTTTCACTAAAGGCTTTAAGATTTATAAAAGTTTTAAGGCTCATATAAAAAAGAGATAGGATTATAATAAAAAGGATGGCTTTAATACTCTTCCTCATAAACTGCTCCAAATTTTGGTTTACTTATAGATATGTGATTTCTACTGCCACTAGAACGGAATATTTGAAAAGAATGCTTCACTAGGGTATAATTGATTGATAAATCCAATTAAACAATCGGAGGTCAACATGAATATAAATAGTAAATTGGCTCTTGAACTTAATATAAAGGATTGGCAGGTAGAAAGTGTTATATCCTTATTAGATGAGGGCAATACTGTTCCTTTTATAGCAAGGTATAGAAAAGAAAAAACTGGTGATATGGATGATATTGTCCTTAGAAATTTCTTTGAAAGATTGCAATATCTTAGAAATCTTGAGGAAAGAAGAGATGATGTTGTAAGGCTTATTGATGAGCAAGGCAAAATGACTGAGGAGCTTAAAACCAAAATATATGGCTGCGAGGTATTAAATGAAATAGAAGATATATATAGACCCTTTAAACCCAAAAAGAGAACGAGAGCTATTATAGCTGTGGAAAAGGGGCTAAGGCCTCTAGGAGATATGATATTTGAGGGATTAATAAAAGAGGATGTAACTGAAGCTACAAGGGAATTTATTAATGAAGCCTCCTTAACTATAGAAGTAGAAGAAGCAATAGCTGGGGCTTGTGATATAATAAGTGAAACTATTTCAGATGAGGCAGAGGTTAGAAAATTTATAAGAAGTTATGTTCAAAAGGAAGGTCTTGTTGAAACTAAGGGAGATAGCAAAGAAAGAACACCTTTTGAGATGTATTATGATTATAAAGAAAGTGCTAAACAAATACCTCCCCATAGAATACTTGCTATGAATAGAGGGGAAAAGGAAAAGATTCTCAATGTTAAAATTACTGCTGACATGGATAAAATTATTCAATATTTAAAGGGAAGATTTTTGAAGGGGAATATATATACAGATAAATATGTAGAAATAAGCATTTTAGATTCACTTAAAAGATTAATTTACCCATCCATTGAAAGAGAAATAAGATCAGATCTTACTAGCATAGGAGAAGAAGGCGCTATAGATATCTTTAAAGCTAATTTAAAGGCATTGCTGCTCCAGTCCCCAATAAAGGATAAGGTAATTATGGGCTATGACCCAGGCTTTAGAACTGGTAGCAAAATAGCTGTATTAGACGATACAGGTAAATTCTTAGATTATAGTACCATTTATGCAACACTACCTCACAATGATGTAAATGCTGCTATAAGTAAAATGAAGGAACTTATTTATAAATATAAAGTAGAGGTTATTTCCTTAGGAAATGGAACCGCCAGCAGAGAATCTGAGGAAGTAATTGTAAGACTTCTAAAGGAAGTAAAAGCTGAGAAGGGGCTTGAGCTTTCCTACGTTATTGTAAGCGAAGCTGGGGCATCCGTATATTCCGCCTCAGAGCTTGCCTCAAAGGAATACCCAGATATTGATGTTTCAATAAGAGGAGCAATCTCCATTGGTAGAAGGCTTCAAGACCCCATGGCGGAGCTTGTTAAGATTGACCCAAAATCTATTGGTGTAGGTCAATATCAACATGATGTAACACCTAAGAAATTAGATGAATCACTTAAAGGAATAGTAGAGGATTGCGTTAATAGTGTGGGTGTAGATATTAATATTGCAACTCCTTCCTTGTTATCTTACATATCTGGGATAAACAGTACCATAGCTCAAAATATTGTTGCTTACAGAGAAGAAAATGGTAAGTTTAAAAACAGAAAAGATATTTTAAAAGTTAAAAGGCTCGGAGATAAAGTATTTCAACAATGTGCAGGCTTTTTAAGAGTTAGGGAGAGCAAGGAGCCGTTAGACAATACCTCTGTTCATCCAGAGTCATACGAGGCAGCACAAACGCTACTTAAAGAATTAGGTTATGAAGAAAAGGATTTTAATAATAGTGGTTTAAGGGATATTGAAGGTAGAGCTGATCAGTTAGGAATAGTTAATTTAGCTAAAAAGCTTGATATAGGTACACCTACGCTAAGAGATATAATTAAAGAATTAAAAAAGCCTGGTAGAGATTTAAGAGATGATTTACAAAAACCTATATTAAAAACTGGAATAATAGAATTAAGCCAGTTAAAGCCTGGGATGATGCTTATGGGTACTGTAAGGAACGTATCAGATTTCGGAGCTTTTGTAGATATTGGAGTTCATCAGGATGGGTTAGTTCATAAAAGCCAATTGGCAAACAGATATGTAAATCATCCTTTAGATGTAGTAAAAGTGGGGGATGTAGTGGAAGTTAGGGTACTTGAGATAGATGAGAATAGAAAAAGGATTTCATTATCTATGAAAACTGAAATAAAGTAGGTTGAAAATTTTGAATAACTATTGTATAATAAACTATAAATAAATATTAAATCTTCAGGGCAGGGTGAACTTTTATAGGGATTCCCTACCGGCGGTATAGCCCGCGAGCCGTAAGGCAGATTCGGTTTAACTCCGAAGCCGACAGTAAAGTCTGGATGGAAGAAGGTATTGGATGAATTTAGGCCCTGACTTTTTGTCGGGGCTTTTTTTGTATTCCAAATACCCTGTAAGATTATATTAGGAGGGGTATATTAATGAGAACAAACAAATTAGTAAAAATCTCACTGCTCAGTACAATTGCCGCTGTTTTAGGTTGTTTTGGTTTGCCAATTTTTGAGGCTTGGTTAAAACTGGATTTAGGTGATTTACCTGCAGTAATAGCAGCTTTTGCTTTTGGACCGGTGAGTGGAATCGTGGTGGAACTAATAAAAAATTTATTGATATTTGTGCTTAAAAATAGTGGTACCTTTGGTATAGGAGAAAGTGCTAACTTTTTAGTTGGAGTCATGATGGTAATACCTGCAGGACTAATATATCAAAAACATAAGAGTAGGAAAAGTGCTATTATTGGATTGAGTGTTGGAGTAGTATCAATGGTGATAGGAGGAGCAATATTAAATTACTTAGTTTTATTCCCTCTATATGGTAGTGTACTTCATTTCACTCTTCCAAAAAGCTTGGTTTTTACTGCTATAGTACCATTTAATTTATTAAAGGGTGCGATAATTGCAGTATTATCTATAGTTCTTTACAAAAGGATATCTCCAATACTTCATAAAAATATTTAAAGTAAAAAAGAGAGCGTTCTAATCTGAACAGGGACACACCTGAATCTGATGTTATGATAATGTCTGCTACTTTCGAAAGTGAAATCGTAGCTTTAGATTATTCATGTTTGCTAGGCAGGTATGTCCCTGAAATTAACATAATCTTTTTTCGAAACCAACATCCACTCCTAATTTCTCACTCCTCATTCTCAGCATATATCCTTTTTCCACATTATAATAGCATCTTCTTTATTGTCCGCGTAATAAGCTTTCCGGATTCCTTCCTGTAAGAAACCAAATTTTTCATATAATCTTCGAGCTGTTTTATTCGAGCTTCTTACTTCAAGAGTTATAGAAGGGACTTTTTCATGCTCACAGGTTTTTATTAGGCTATCTAATAGGTTGGCGCCTACTCCAATTCCCCTATATTCAGGATGAACAGCAATATTTGTTATATGTGCTTCGTCTACAATAATCCACATACCAGCATAGCCTATGATCATACCATCAACCAAAGCCACTTTATATCTGGCAAATTTGTTATCTAACATTTCTTTTTCTAAGGATTCTCTGCTCCAATTAGTAGGAAAGCTTAGGGAATTAATTTTGATTACTGAATTAATATCTCTTATTTCCATTGATCTAATAGCTAAATCAATCATTTATAGTCCCGCCTTTCTTTCCAATTCTCTTTCTGCACTTGATTTTCTTAAATATATTGGAGCAAAGGTAAATAAATCTTCACACTTACCTACTTTAAGATTCAAAAGGCCTAGTTCCCCTAAAGACGACGCCCTTACTACATTTAAGGATGGTGGTGCAATGCTAAATTTTAAAGGTAGATCTAATAGTGCATTTTTATATTTTATGCTTCCATCACCAATGAAATGAACTACACTGTCTTCTTTATTTAATAATACACCTAGCTCTTCTATGGAGAGCACCATATAATCAGTTAGTCTATTAAGTTTATTATCCTCAAAACGATATAATGCGGTATATACGTTATCTCTTAGGGCATCCAATATTGGACATATAATCCCATCATTAAAAGCTAGATTATAAGCTAAGGAGTCTAAGGTGGAAATCGCTGTAAAAGGTTTATTGGTACCTTGAGATAGTCCCTTAACACAGGCAACACCGATTCGTAAGCCTGTAAAGGATCCTGGACCCATTGCTACCACGTAACCATCCATATCATTTATGGTAAGATTTAGACTTTCTAAGAGATAATTAATAAGAGGAAGGAGAACAACAGAATGTTGATTTTTAAAACTTATGTTTATCTCACCAAGAATCTTATCTTCCTGTATTATAGCGCAACTTGCTATTTCTGTGGCTGTATCTAATGCTAAAATCTTCATTTGCAAATCTCCTTTAAGTAAAGTCAAGTGTATTATAACTTTGTATGAAGAGTTGTTACATAGTCATATTTTCCACAGGACGGGTTAATATGAATTCTTCTATAGTTATCGCCTAGTTGTGGCTCTTTCTTTATATCTATTTCTAAGGTATCTTTTGGTAAAAGCTCTAATATTAGATTTGACCACTCAATAACTGTTACAGCTTCACTAAAAATATATTCATCAAAGCCAAGTAGGGCTATCTCTTCTATGTCATGTACCCTGTAAACATCAAAATGATTAAGCTTAAGTCTGCCTAAATATTCATTTACTATAGTAAAGGTAGGACTCGTTATATAGTCTTTTATACCAAGACCTAAGGCTATTCCCTTAGTAAAGTAGGTTTTTCCACAACCCAAATCTCCATTTAAACATATTATATCCCCAGGCTTTGCCTGTACACCTATTTGTTTTCCAAGATTTTCTGTTTCCTTTTCTGAGTTTACTAAAAAGTCCATTCTCAATACCTCATTTATTTGCACTATAATATATTTTATAATAAAAATCAAATAATTGAAAGCAAATGGTATAATTTATATTTGCAAAAACTATTTATATTTTGTAGAATATATTTAGGTATCTTTATGACATTTATTAGATAAGGTGTGTGATTTAACCTTGAAAAAGTTTTTTTATCTTTTTATTGTTTCCATTTTTTTAACTGGTTGCAACATGAATGGTGCAATACAGCATCCTTCTCAAATAAAGAAGGAAAAAGAAGTCTCTTTAGACATTATGACCACAAATAAACAATTATATTATATGACTAAAGAAATTGTTGGAGAAAATCATAATTTGGATTATATGTTTGAGGATACCTTGAGCCAATGGGATTATACCTTTACCGAAGATAGTTTGTCTAATATAGGTAAACAAGATTTGTTTATATATAATGGCGCAGGCTTCGAACCCTGGATTGGGGATTTCTTAGATAAACTTAATAAAGGTAAGGTTGGTGCTATAGATGCTTCAAGAGGAATCAGTCTTATTAATTATTCGGAAAATTTAAAATATAATAGTCAGGTATTTAAGGTTAATCCATATTATTGGTTAGACCCAGGTGATTATAAAGTTGCTATGTCAAATATTAAGAATTCCATTGAAGATAAGGATCCACATAAAAGAAGCTATTACGAGAAAAATTTTGCTACATCTCTTAAACAGATAGAGATTTTAGATAAGGAGATGTCTTCATACTTAGACAAATTTAAGGAGGATACTTTTCTGGTAGTGGGTGATAATCTAGATTATTTTATTAAATATTATGGCTTGAAAACTATTAAAATTGGTGAAAGTAAGCTAAATCAGCAGACAGAATTAGATAAAATCGGCAAAAAAATAATGGAGGCTAAAAAGGTAGTGTTGTTAAACTCAAATTTAGTAGATATTACCACTATAAAACCCTTCTTAACTGAATATAATATAGATCAAATAAAAATAAATGTATTTAATCAAAATATAAGTTATTCAGAAGCCTTTATGATAAATATAGAAGCCTTAAAAGACTATTTAGATAAAAATTAAAAAAGGTATTGATTTTTCTTAGAGTATAATATATAATTCAATATGTTGCGTAGGGGTATAGCTCAATTGGTAGAGTCGTGGTCTCCAAAACCATTTGTCTGGGTTCAAGTCCTGGTACCCCTGCCATTTAAAATATAAAAATTTTAAAGTATAGAAATAAAAGCAATCGAATTGATGTTACAGTTCAGATGTAGCGTCGATAAATAAGACCTCTAAATATATTATAGTGGCCTTATACTATTATTATACTTTTAAGGTTACAACATTATCGTCGAAGGCATCCTTCATTCCTTGAAAAACATTTCTCTTGTTTTT
>DATCIH010000136.1:0-7390 GCA_036507955.1 Clostridiaceae bacterium
AAATCTTCCAGTATTGCATAATGGGTGTTTTTGCCTATCCCCCCGAAAAGGTATATTAGTAAAAATAGGGATGCATTTTTTATCCAAGGTTAGATTGCAAATAAACTTCTCGTTTTTGAGATTCAGTAATTCCTATATACCTTAATGTCATGGCTTGAGTTGAATGATTAAATATATCCATCAAGAGTTCCAGAGATACTCCGTTCTTATAAGCATGATATCCAAACGTTTTTCTCATCGTATGAGTACCAATTTCTCCAGAAACAATGATTCCTTTGCTATTTCTTTCAACAAGACCAAGCTCTTCTGCAGCATTATTCAAAATCCGATATGCTCTTTCACCCTAAGTTTTAAAATATCACTGATTCGTAATCCGATATTTATTCCTACGACAAAGAGAAGTCCATTTCTAAGAGATTTGGCTCTTAGAATAGATCATATGTTTTTTATTATTTTTATATCCTTGATAGGTTCAACTTTTTTCATAGAGATCCCTCACTTCATTAGTCACTTAATTATATGATATAATACATAAGTAACATTCAAATCGTTATTATTTACATTAAGCCTGAAAACCCTTGAAATATCAGCAATGTCAATGTTACACAATTTGATTGTGTGACATTCAAAACACCTAAAATCCACATTAATAGTATATTTTGTCCCTAATATACCTTTTTGGCGGGATAGGCAAAACTACCCAGAATTGAAATTTGATATTAATGTTATATAAATAAATTAAATATGATTCTATTGCAAAAAACTCATTAGAGTAGAGATGTTTTATTCAAAAATACTTTTGCAATAGAATCAAATGTAAATATTTTACTCCTACTATAGTTTTTTAAGTAAGTAGACGGCAATCTTCACAGATACCGACCCTTTCAGAACCGGACGTGCCCAATTAAGGCATCCGGCTCCCCATATGAACCTATTTACACATAGGTAGGATTAAGATTAACTAAAGAATTGGGTTTAGGATTTATTAACGGGTAATGTCCTAATAATTTGACTATTTTATCCCAGTTTAGTGTAGTTCGTTGACTTCTCCTCTTTAACCAGTAATACATTGCTTTTATGATTTGCCTCTTGTACTTCAGTAAGCTATTCCAATTATCACTAACGCCATAATAATTATAGTGCCCTCTTAATTTTTGATTTACCTTTTCCCATACTAGACTTAGTGGAAGGTTCCTATTTTCTTTAATCCATTTACTAAAGTCATTAACTTTGGCTCGGAATTTCTTTGAGGATGTTTTCCATTTTAACTTGAAGTTTCCTTTTTTGCTCTTACCACAGTAATGTGTAAACCCAAGAAATTCAAATGTTTCTGGTTTCTTTCCTCCCTTTCGTTTTATTCTTTCTTCTGCAAACCGACCAAATTCAATAATTTTAGTCTTTTCTTCTGCAATACTTAGCTCAAATTTTGACAGTCTACCTTTTAATGCTTCATGATATGCTATTGCATCATCTTCATATTGAAAACATGCTACACTATCATCTGCATACCTTGTTAAATAGCATCCACCTTTACAACGTCTAGTTACTACTTTTGTGAACCATAAATCAAGAGTGTAATGCAAATATATATTTGCTAAAAGTGGGGACAAGCTTCCACCTTGTGCTACGCCTTCTGTGGTTTCATTGAATTTTCCTTTTTCAAGTATACCTGCCTTTAAAAACCTTATGATAAGGGCAAGTATTTTACTATCGCTTATCATAAGTCTAAGGAATTTCATCATCCATTCAAGGTCTACATGGTCAAAGAAAGATCTGATATCAGCATCTACGATGTAGTTAACCTTCTTCATGTTTATGTTATTGCTTAGATTTTTCAATGCATCATGACAACTTTTATTGGGTCGAAACCCAAATGATACAGGAAGAAAATCTTCTTCATAAATACTTTGCAGAATAATAACTAAAGCACCTTGTACTATTTTATCTTCCAAAACAAGAATACCAAGAGGTCTCATTTTATTGCTTCCTGCCTTGGGTATATACTGTCTTTTACTGGTTGAGGTTTATACGAACCTTTCTTTAATTTCATTAATAAGTTACTCACATTTTCATCCAAATGTACTTTATAGCTTTCTTTAGTTTCTTTATCAATGCCAGGAGATGCAGTGTTATTCAATCTTTTAAAAGATTCTTTTAATGTATTCATGTTCATTAAATAAGCTAATGAACAGAATTTTGCATCTTTGTCTTTTCTGGCTACTGTGCTATGCTTGCAAGTTTAGTTCTCACTGTTATTCCGGTTCTAAGTCCGGGCAATGTTTCCCTTTTAAGCTGTTTCATATGTTACTCTCCTTTCCTTCTCCGGAATTACCCGCTATCATCAGTACTATAAGAGTATCCGACTTCCTGTTGGCTTTTGCCTTCCTTACTTCTTCAGTTTGTACTGCATACTTTTCATTTGAAAAGACCAGCCAGAATCTCCCCGAGTTTCCGCATATTCTTAATGTTTAGCTAGGTAGGGCCTCTGACCCCGGATGTGTTTATTTGTACTCGCTTTAACGAACAAATAAATATTGCTTTCCACGTTCGTGAGCGCTTCTGCCACATCATCGAGAAACTTTTCGGAGCTCTATACCATTCACTGCTGGGCTACCACCCAGTCAATTCTACCTCGCTAACTTTCTGTCTACGCTTAAAATGTTACGTTACCGCCACATCTCTAAGACTCGATACAAAGCGATTTGCTAAACCTTACTTTGACAGGGTTCCCACCTGTTAGAATATGCGCCCTGTCGGTACGCACCACGAATCGTTTCCCTACCCCTAGTTGGTTAGTTTAAGAATCAGACGTTGATGTTTTAGTTTGGTTAACTTTTTTATCGAATTTAGATCAGTAATTATGCTGTTATTGAAATAATGTTTCAATATATACTGCAAGTCTTCCAAAACTTCAAAAATATCAAACGTAAAAAATCTATGTTTAGCTTTGAAATAGCCGAGTTGCAGAATAAAATAGGCTTGAGATTTGACTGATCTTAATACTTGTAGTAGTTCTTTTTCGGGGATTGGAGAGGAAAAAATAATTGCAACGATCTTCATACGTAAAATGAGGCCTTCCATAAATGGCCTCTAATTCATCATCACCGAAAATTCTCAGGCGTTTTTGTTCAGCATTAATCTGTGGTTCAGTCATAGATTCCCCTTCATTCGTAAGGAGCAATTAGCTACCTAACGCTAGTCTCTCTTATTCCTAATGTCACACAATCAAATTGTGTAACATTAGGAATTAAAAAATAGCTTAAAATAAACGTATTACCCTATATATTTCAGTATAGGACAAAGTTTTTGAGATTGCCCCAGTCTAATATACTTTTTCGGGGGGTAAGTCAAAAACACCCAAATGTAAAATATAATTATAAAGGAGCTGTGTTAATATGAACCTGGATGAAGAAGAACAAAGAAGACTTAGGATGGAAATAGAGATACCAATGGCAGTTGAAGAGGAACGTCAGGAACTTGACCTAGCAATTATAGAAGGTACTGTTGCATATCTTCCAAGGTTTGATATATAATAATCTTAGTGCAGAGCATTAGAGCTTTGGGGTTGATAGCTAACCTAGACCTTCCCTGTGATGCCACGAGGGGACAATAAAATATTCGTGGGTTTTTGGAGAGGTTAGCACCTTTTTAAAAGAAGTTTGATGATACCTGTAAAAATCATAGGTACTTAATTTTAAACGGAAAACCCTTGCCGAATAGTAGGGAACTAAAAAAATAAATGAAAGCAACTTGGATATAGTTATCCAAGTTGCTTTCTTATTGTTTTTAGAATGAATAAAGAAACTAAAATAAATATTAAAAGGTGTAATTCTTTATTTTTTACTGTTTTCCTTTAGAGTAAGCATAATTAAGACAGTACTGCCAATAATTAAACCTCCCAATAAAAATATTCCTACTTGTATCATAACTATATCCATGGTAGAGCTATTGACGCTTTCAACAATTTTTATGTTTATAGATCTAAATATATAATAACCAATAGTTCCCGAAACAATGGCTATTATATATTTAATGTATCGGGGATAATTAACCATAATATTTCTCCTCTCTTTATTTAATTAAGCAAAAAATTGTGAAAAATAAAGTTACACTAAATTAAAAATAATAAAAGTTAATAAGTATTAACTTATTTAATACTTATTAACCTCATGCTTTAATTATAATATTTAAACCTACCCTATTATAGTTCCTGAAGAATTATATAGATGTTGAGTATAAGCTAATGAAGAAACAACGCTATATGGAGTAAATGTAATAGATACAGATGGAGCTGGTCCATTAACACTAATAGATGGTGAAACGCCACTAGAAGCATGTCCATATTCAAATCTTGCTGCCATTCTCTCCATAGCAGTGTAATTATTAACATGTGTGGTTCCGTATCCGCTTTTTGCCCAACATGGAATTACCTGTCCATTTCCATATACATTATAAATGTTTTTTTCCATAGGTATTGTAAATGCTGCAGTTGGTATATCTGGTCTACTCATGCTAAGACTACCATATCCACCAAATACGCTTGAGTCATTATATACATAGTATTCTGCAGTAGAGTAGGAACCGGCTGACATAGTAGCATTTGCAGCTACTGCTCCATTAGTAGATCCCGAAGCACGAAATCCTATTACATCAGTGTATAAATTAAAAGGCTGACTGCTCCAATTCCAACTAAAATTTACATAATAATCTTTTCCACCATTTTGGGTGCTAAGAATACTTGAGCTGATTGTTACAGTTGATGATAGAGCTATCATTTGGGCCTCTGAACCATCAAAACTTTTTAATGCTGTAATTTTATCATCGGTGTAACCCATGTTTTTTAGTTGTTGAGACTCTAGTTTTGATCTCCTTGTCATTTCAACTTTGAAATCAAGATTTCGCACACTAGTAATTTCATCATCACTAAGACCTTCTTTTTTTAGTTCACTATTTGATACATTTTTTAATGCTTTAATAGTTTCATATTCAGAAATAGTTTGACGTGTTGTAGTTGTTTTAACTGTTTCCGCCTTTACAGGTAAAGGTATAATACTCATTGCTAAGATTAGTAATGCACTTGTAAGGATAGAAGTAAATTTATTCATCAATAATTTCTCTTTTCTTTTTAGCTAGCTTGTCCGTGTCAACTAAAAATATATACATGTATGATTGTATAATATATCTTTAATACTCAATTTGCAACATACACATACCTCAGTAACGATAAAAGAACACCTAATAAAAATATTTTAGATATATTCTAGGAGATTAAATATAATCATGTAACAATAAATATAAATTGGTAAAGTCCATCTTTTGTACACCATAATATTATTGGACATAATATAAAATTATTAATGGTAGCATCTCTGTGCGAAAAAGGAGGTGATAAGTTTCTATGATACTTTATTTATCTGCTGTGTTCATTGGAATAATCCAAATAGGGTAGTTTTGCCTATCCCGCCAAAAAGGTATATTAGGAGGTATATTAGGGGCAAAATATTTTATCAATGTGGATTTTAAGCATTTTGAATGTTACACAATGCACTTTTGTAACATTCACTTTCCTTATTTAGCAACGATTTTTGGTGTTTTATATGAGAAACATAAATTGGATGTTACATAATACTAATATTTGATACTATTATGTATCATATTTTCTACTTTGTTTCTAACTCAAAATTTCAAATATGCTAATATACCTTTTTGGCGGGTAAGGTAAAAACACCCTACCTATTATTAAGACTCGATTACATATCGAAACTATGCTATAATTAGGTTAAGAGGTGGTAGAGGAAATGCCTTATAAAACAAGACCACAAACCTATGATGAAACTATAAGAACACTGCAGAAAAAAGATTATCGTGGAATTGCAGAATTCATTTTGCCTGTCGTAAAAGATGCAGATGAAATAAGTTTAGAGCATACAAAGTTATCTGTACCTGATATGAGAGAAATGGACTTTTTAGCTAAAGTTAGTATGAACAAAGAAAGTTTTATTCTTCATATAGAATTTGAAACAGTATATAAAAGCAATACAGAAATGGTAAAAAGAATGCTTAGGTACTATACCTATATCAAATGGTATAATGACTTACCAATTTACCAGGTGCTTATGGTATTAAAGAAACCAGATAACGTAAAAAATATTAAAGGAAATTTTGAAAGTACAGTCCAAGATTTAGAAGTAATGAAATACAATTATAAAGTTATAAAGGCTTACGAGATTGATAAGAATCAAATATTAAGGGAAAAGAGTATAGTATTATATCCACTTAGAATATTTATGAAACATGATGGAGAAACCGAAAAAGAACATATACTAGAATGCTTGTCGGTAGTGGAAAAAATAGAAGATACAGATTATTATTTTTTAACAGTAGAATGTTTGAAAAAGCTTTATCAAACAAGTAAATATGAAGATTTTGTAAAGGAGGAGATTTATATGTCATCTGCACTGTATAGGGAGCCTTTTGAGAAGGGGATAGAAGAAGGTGAATTAAAGGGTGAAACAAAAGCTTTTGCAAAGACTGCAATAAAGTTTTTAATTAAGAAATTTGGTATAATACCAGATGATTTAAAACAGGGGCTACAAAAATTAGATGCTCCAACGTTAGAAATCATAATAGATAATATATCCGAATATGAAAATTTAGACCAGGTGAAGAAGTATATTCAGTAATGGGACTAAGCGGCATTTACTATGAAGATTAATACTTATAGGGGTATGAAGAACATAGCTGTAACCAGAAGCAATAAGAAAGTTCCGAATTTCATTTTGGGTGTTTTTGCCTATACCCCCGAAAAGGTGTATTAGTATATTGGTGGTACGTATTTGTGTAACCAAGTGGAATATATGAATTATGTTACATAGATATATTATTTATTAGTATTAAGTAACATTAATTTAAACAATTTCATACAAAACTCTGAGAACTATTGATAAATAAAGAACTTGAATGTTACTTAATGTACTTTTGTAATATTCACTTTCCTTATTTACCAACGACTTTGGAAGTTTAATATAAAAAGGATAAATTGAATGTTACTTAATATTAATATTTGATACTGTTATGTAACATATTTTCTGCTTTGTTCCTAACTCAAAACCTCAAATATGTTAATATACCTTTTTGGCGGGTAAGGTAAAAACACCCATATTAGAACCTTTACATCCACAATACGAATTGATATAATTACAATGTATGTAACCCAATTCATACATATAGGAGGAGATAAAATATGACTAATCTTAAAATTGGATTCATCGGATGCGGAGGCATCGCAAACCAAAAGCATTTTCCTGGAATGGCACAGCAGAAAGGTGTAGACATGGTGGCATTCTGCGATCTTATTATTGAGAAAGCACAAGAGGCTGCAAAAAAATAT
>DATCIH010000137.1:0-13108 GCA_036507955.1 Clostridiaceae bacterium
TTTTTGGCATATCCAAATTTAGTTTGCTGGTAATAAATGAATGTCATCATTGGAATAAACTTAGGTTATTTTTGTAATAATTCTAGAGTGTTTTGGCTTAACTTTTTTATTCAGTTTTTTCATAGCTAACTTTACACAATCGCATTTTCACTAATCTTAATTATGAATAATCATCAAATTATCTTTTCTTGAAATACAGCTTCAATGGCCTCAAGACCTGGAAGCGGAAATCCTAGTGCTTCTAATTCTTCCCTCATAGTAATGGACCATATTGCACAGCCCTTCCTGGTCTGACATAAAACTCCACCTTATTTCCAGATTTTTAATTTAGCGACAACTATTTAAAAACATTGTATATCGGACAGATTGTTTTATCAATAAGTTTTTTAATTGGGGGCATGACATTTAAAAACTATGAGTTTTATGCTATAATAAGAATGTAGAACTTTTAATAATATAGTAGAGGTGACATGTTTGAATAAATATGATATAAGAACGCAAAATAAGAAAGATGCTATTATCAATGCAGCTTTGATCCTATTCAAAGAAAAGGGATATACAAATGTCAGCATTAATGAAATAGCTTCCATCTCCGGTATTTCTACGGTTTCTATTTATAATTATTTTAATAATAAAGAGGGATTGGTTACAGAATGTACAAATATTTTGATGAAAGATAGTATTCAAATGATAAGGGATCTGCTAGATAAAAAAATGGATTTTAAAGAAAAGTTGCTACAAATAGTCTCTATGTGTTTTGATACACATAAGCAATTGTTAGGTGAATATTTTTCCCCAGAAGCATTAAATGATAAAGTGCTGATGAACTTGTATGGGGAAAACGTGAATAAAATCCGAATGGACATTCTAATGGAATTAATTCAATTAGGGAAAGAAGACGGTGCAATTGAACCGTCCATTTCTACACAGTCGATTATGGAATATATAAATGCCATCACAGAAAAACAACTATCATGGGAAGCAACAAGTAATCATAAAAAAAAGGGCCTGGAACTCTTTCACCTTCTCTTATACGGATTAATAGGTCGTTAAGGCTATTCAATAGATAGTATAATAACTGGTTTATAGGATAATTTATAAAATAGCGATAGTAATTATATCTGTATGTCAATTTGATTTTACTGATCTAGTCTTATTGCATTTTTTACAACTCAATTTAAAATAGGGGTGATTTCCATGAAAAAAATAGTTCTTTTCAGTATTGCAGTAATATTTTCTATCTCACTAAATGGATGTAAAAGAGCTGCTCCTTTGAAAAGTAACTCCTCATCAACGGCCACAACTTCTGTGACAACGAATACTTCTACCATCTATGAAAATACTCAATATGGCTTCAAATTTTCCTTGCCAAACAGTTGGAAGGGTTATTCGATTGTAACTGACAAATGGGAGGGTAGAGACACAAAGTCTGGTAACGTTACTGAAACAGGCCCGATGTTTTCTATCAGACATCCTCAGTGGACTTCTGCAACACCACGACAAGATATACCCATCATGGTATTCACTATTGCACAATGGAAATTAATTTTACAGGAGACATTAGCAGTTAGTGCAGCGCCTATCGGACCAAGTGAACTTGGACGAAACAGTAAATATGTTTTTGCACTTCCTGCACGTTATAATTTTGCGTACCCAATTGGATACCAAGAAGTCGAACAGATTTTACAAAACAAGCCTCTTCAACCTGTAGAAGAAAGTAAGTAAAATAAAGCATATACAAAAACACCAGAGTGGAGACCTCTGGTGTTTTTTGTTATTAACCTACTATATTTATTTATTGAATTTAATTTATAATTCTAGATTTAGTCCAACCATAAACCAATAAATATATGGATTTTAAATTTGAAAAGGCATAAAATTATTAAGAAGAAATATATATATTCAAATCAGAAGGGGGATGAAAAAGTGACTGGAAAACAAACTGATATTAATAAAGGTGAATCTGAGTATTATTATTATTACTATGAGAAGGCAATCGAAGGACCAGGAGATGCGGAAATAGCTTCAATTGATGCTTATAAAATGGATGCTTGGATTGAAAAGCCTGCTTGGATTTCTAGAATACTTGCACCAGATGCTTCAGCACGCTTGTTAGATCATCATTATACTAATGATGAATATGATTTGATGAGAAGAATAATCGAAGATTTTAGTAAAATATATTTAGATATGGCAAAAGTAATCTTAAAAGCTAAAGGAGCTTATAAGGACAATGAACCACTTCGGTGTACTATTATTGATTATATAGATGAATTTATTAACTATTACTTTTCAATAAAAAAAAGAATTAAAGCAGCTATTTAAATAACAAACACCTGTATAGTTTTAGTGTATATAACTTATAAATAAATCCATAACACAAATGATTGGAGTGATATCATTGAAGAAAAAGATTACAATATCCGATACATGGTATGACGAATATAAAGATAGAGAGAAAAATCAAAAGTATGAATTTGTTTTAAAAACTATGTTGAACCCTATGGATGAAGAGCTTATACAGGGAATCGATTTTACAGATGTTTTAATTAGCATTAAGGAAGATCTTATTAAAAGCCATCAGTTACATAAACTTAAAGAACTCATAGAAAGTGTCAAACAAAATCAGCCTAAAATCTATGAAGATAGTTTTCAGTACCTTGAAAATACAGCTGCAAGTTATTATTTATATACAAAGGATATAGATAGTTTGAAAGAATCAATAAAAATTTTTATTAAGCACCCATCTAAAAGTATAGATAACTTAATCAAGCTTCTTAAAAATATTGAATATTATAACGAAATAGAAATAGCAGTAAGCTTATCAAAAGCTGTATTTGAACAAATATCTAAATCCACAGGTGTGATGCCCGGGGCTGAGAAACAGTTTAAATATGCAATTTATATTAATGAAATAAAGGAATTGTATAACAAGGTAAAAGCTAAAGAAAATGTAAGCCTTGATGAAATTCTCCATAGACTTAAAGAATATGAATTGGATATGGGTAAGAAATTATTTGATATATTTATGGAGGCATTTGAAGCAAATATTTATTCTCTTGAGGCACTTGATTTAAATTCATTGAAGACAAGGGAAGCTGATCTTTCTAAAATTATATGGTGCTTTGCAGACTATATGCTTGTAGAAAAGGGAGTAAACTTTAGTTTAAGTGCTCACATATCTATAAATTTAGTAGATTTATTAGAAAATAATGACACAGAGGAAACTCAAAAGAAGGATGCAAGTAATTATTTTGTATTTAGTAGTAGTTGGTTAGAGGATTATATTGATGAAGCTTTCAGTGGACTTATTTTTCAGGATGAGGCTGGTATAGCAGCATTTCTATGGGGAATACCTTATTTCTACAGCTTTTTGCTGAAAAGGAACTTAATATCAAAGTCAACATACAAAAATACTTTGGGTATAATAGATATATCAAAAAAAGCTTTTATATTTAGAAACAATAAGGACCTCTGGAATTATGATTTTGTTCACCGATGGGAAAAACCAGATTATCTCTCCCAAGAGGAATTTGAAGGTGAAAGAGAACTTTTCCACTTTGAGGGATTTGCTGATTTTGTTGCAAACGAAGCTGAAGGAATAAACTCGTTTTTTGATGAAGCTAGAGGTTCCTCCAAAATCAGAAAAACCATTAAAACTAAAAAGGATAAAGCAAAGAAGAAAGCTTCCAAAGCTCAGAAAAGAAAGAATAGGAAATGATAAAGAAAGTAGCAAATAAGCAATATTAGAGGGTATTTCCTGAAAATGGATGACCAAGGGAATTCATTTTCAGGATGTTCTATTTATGATTATCCACAGCATTTTTTATATTTCTTACCACTTCCACAGGGACAAGGATCATTTCTTCCTACTTTAACTTCCTCCCTAACAAAAGGTTCCTCCATAAAATCATCATCATCATCTTCATCAAGATCATCGTCATCAAAATCCATGGTATAGTTAAACTTTCTTAGTAAAGCATCAAATTTTTGTTTTTGAACCTTACGCTTTTTTATCATGTCTTTACGATTTGAAAAATCTTTTGTAGCATCAAAAAATTCTCTTTTAACGTTATAAAGCTGAGGATAGGTAATTTCTAGAAGCATAATCTGTACACTAAAAAAATGAAAGTCTTCAAGGATTATTAGCTCGTTAACGGCTATCAGGCCATCTTTTCCCATCAAATCCATACCAGTTAGCTCATCTTTATAAATTTCTATTTCTATAAGCTCTTTCAAATTCTTGTGAAACCTAGCATCATTTAATAGAAGCTCAAAACTATTTTCCAGGTTTTCATAACTATTAATATTTTCCTGTATAGCCAGAATATCTTCATTATTAGGGGATAGCTCCAAGGCTCTTTTAACTATTTCTTCTGCTTCATTAGTTCGGTTTGCTGAAAGAAGAATCTTTGCAAGCTGAGCTAAAGTCCAGGCAGTATTATCTTTAATATCTTTGTTTATTACCGCAAGCTTAGTTAAAGCATCTAGATGCTTAAGCATATCCTCTTTATCTTCAAGCATAATATCTGTTTGTATCAAATTATAATAAACAGAAGTGCTCTCGGAATTACTCTCCTTGAACTTAGAAATAGCTTTGGTAAGTATATTTTTTGAAGAGTGTAAGTCATTGTTACTAACATGAGCATCGTTTAAGCCTAAATAAAAAGAAAGGTTGTCAGCATCCATTTCAATTGCTTTCGTAAAAGCTATAATAGCTTTCTTGTGCCAGCCCCTATCTAAAAATGAATATGCCAGATGCCCTTGGAATCCAGCGTTGTTTGGTTCTTCTTTAACAAGCTCTTCAAAGATCTTAATAGCCTTCCCGGAATTTTCATTTTGTTCATAGGTTTCCCCTAGCAAAACCTTTATTACATTTAAATTAGGAGCATAGCTAACTAATTCTTCCAGAATACTAATTGCAGCCCCCAGCTCATTCTCCTCAATCCACTTTTTAGCTATTTCAAAATTATTTATTACAAAAGCTGACATATTGTTCATGGAATCATACTGATATTTAGTTTTTTTATCACTTAGGAGCTCATAAGCCTCCCTAATTGCCATAAATTCTTCTTGATATCTATCTGGAGGGTATTTTCTTACTTGGTTAAAGTAAGCTTTTTTTATTTCCATTTCCGTAGCTGTTTGATTAATTCCAAGTATTTCGTAATAATTTTTCAAATTAACTTCTCCTAATGAATATTTTTTTTACAAAAAAAGCTACATTAAAGTTTATTATTGCCTTGTCTAAGGTTCCCCAGTCTGCCTTTAAGTAATTAAGAGTTAATCTATTTTCCGAATCTATTTGCAGCGCTTTTCTAAAAGCAACTCTAGCATTATTTGCCTCTCCCCTGCTTATATAACAAAGTCCTAACAGATTAGCAAATTTAGAGTATTCAAAGCAAGGAAAGTTTTTATCTGTAAGTGCTTTTATGCTATTATTGTATTTGCCAAGGCTAGCATCCTTTAAAGCTAGATTAAATATATCTAGCATTTTATTAAAACTAGGCTGCTCATAGGAACTTAAATATTTTTCTGCTAGACTTATATTTCCAGAGTATATACTATTACTCTTCAGCCAAAGTCCTTTAGCTTCAGCAAAGTCTCCTCTTTTATACAGGCATAAACCTAAAGCATCTAGGGACTGGTAATTTCTACTATCTAGTAGAGAGGCTTTTCTTAGTGCGTTTATAGCAAAGGTTAAATTATTCATACTTGCCAGGGTTAGACCTAAATTATAATAGTCTGAGCTTAACTTTATTAAAAGCATTCCTACTCCTCCATCTCATAAAGGAGCTCGGTTAAATCATCTTCCAATTCTTGCAATTCCTCTTCTGGGTACTCCTCAATAATTGCTCTTTTAAAATCAACTATCAGATCTACAAGCTCTTCAAAATAAGTACTATCCTCATGCTTCAATTTTCTCTCAGCCTTATGTATGATTCTTTTATAAGGCTTAGCCTTTGAAAAGTCTTCCCATTCACTAATATCAATTTCTTTTTCCATGGTAACACCTGTGGTTTCAATGGAGATACCCGCACTTTCCTCTGTACTTACAATGGTAGCCTCAACCTGCAGTATGCCATTAACATCATACATGAATCTCACTTTGATTTTTTCAGTGCCAGCGGGTGCAAGTGGTATTTCACTTAATTTAAAATCTCCTAAAAAGTTATTTTTTGAAGCCATTCTATTATCCCCTTGATAAACCTTGATATCTACAGTGTCCTGATCATCAAAAGAGGTAAAATAAATTTTTTCTGCTGCTACAGGAATGGTAGTATTTCTATTAATAATTTCATTATATACATCATTAACTGGAATACCATTAATATAATCTAATATTTCAATTCCAAGCGTATAAGGACATACATCGGTTATTAATATATCCTTTTCTGAAGAGAAATCTTTATTTAATATACCAGATTGTATAGCAGCCCCCATAACTACTGCTAAATCAGGATCCACAAGGCTTTCAGGTTCCTTTCCAAAAATATCCGTTAGAAACCTTTTTACTAAAGGTATTCTAGTGGAGCCACCAACAAGTAAAATAATTTCTATATCTTGGGGCGCAAGCTTAGCATCCCTCAAGGCATTTTCGAGTGGTATTCTGGTGGATTCAACTAAATCTAATATCATAGCTTCAAAATTATCTCTAGTAAGTTCATAATTAAGATTAATAGGCTCTCCATTTTTTTCGCTAATAAAGGGTAGTACCACTTCATAGCTGTCTACTATACTAAGGGCTATTTTGCATTTTTCTGCTTCCTTTTTTAGACGGGCCATAGCTCTTAAGTCATCATTTAGGGTTATATCATATTTAGCTTTTATATGTCCTAGTAGCTTATCTATTATCCTTTGGTCAAAATCTTTTCCGCCTAGCTTATTATTTCCGCTACTAGCTTTAACTTCTAGAATCCCATCAAACATTTCAAGCACTGTAACATCTAAAGTACCACCGCCTAAGTCATATACAAGCACAAAGTTATTATCTTGCATATGGTCAATCCCATAAGCAAGGGCAGCTGCAGTAGGTTCATTTATTATTCTTTCCACAATAAAACCTGCCAACTTGCCAGCTTCTACCGTGGCTCTTCTTTGCTCATTTGTAAAATAAGCGGGAACGGTTATAACCGCTCTATTTACCTCTTCATTCAGATAGGTTTCTGCGCAGCCTTTTAAATATTTTAGAATAAAAGAAGAAACCTCTACAGGGGTAAACTCCTTTCCTGCTAGAACTACTTTATCTTTTGAACCCATCATTCTCTTTACTTCAATTGCAGTAGCCTCAGGTTTTAGAATAAACTGTTCCAAGGCATCCTGACCTACTATTATGTTTTCATTTTCATCTATTAATACTGCGGAGGGTGTAATTACTTCCCCTAGATGATTTGGTATAGAAAAAGGCTTGCCAGCTTTAAGAATTGCAATTTCTGATGTTGATGTTCCAAGATCAATTCCCACAATTTTATTCATTAGTTATATTCCTCCTTGTAAAAGCTCAATTTTTTTATTAACAACAACTTCAGCCTTACGAATCACCTGGCTATCATATATATATCCATATCGAATAACTTCAATTATAGTTCCCTCAGTAAGACCCTCGATAAGTCTTACTTCTTTTGCTACATGAATATTAAAATCAAAACTATCACCTTTGCTACCTATAACAGTAATACCGCAAAGAGAAAGCATTTGAACGTTTTTGGTTCTTTGTAGAAGCATTCCTTCCTTAAAACCCTCTTTGCTAAAATCAGATCCATAGGAATAAATATCTTCAAAAGCATCATTAATATCCAGTAATCCTTCTAATAATTTATAAGAATTACTTTCAGATTTATTTACTATTGATTTCATAGCTCTAAGCTGATCATCTTTTTCTATATTTGCTTCAATAATTTCAGTAAGCTCCTCCAATATGGTGCTACTTTTAAACTGGTCCTTACCAATACGATCATAAGCCTTTGCAACACTTTGTAATATTAGGGATAACTCATCATAATCCTTGGGCATTACTTTATTTGTATCTATGTAAGTATACTTTTTAAGCTCCTCAGTAACATCAATCATATACACAATACCATCCTTATTTATATATTTACAGAAATATTGTACTATAAATACGCTTAAATTTCCATAAGTTTTCATAAGTGATCTCTCAAAAGAAATTTTTAATATATGTTAACATTAGTTCCAAGAAGAATAATATTATAGAGCTCCTTTGCATCGCTACTATACATCCTAATACAACCATGGCTAACTGAATGTGAAATTGATGATGGAATATCAGTACCATGAATACCATAGATCCCCCATGGAACATTTAGTTGCATAAAATACCCACCAAATTGTGCTGTCATGCTTTTGGGGAAAAACACGTCATGAACCTTATTCTTATAAACTTCAAATATTTGCTCAATTTTACCCTGATCTGCATATTTAACAGTTATATATTCCTTTAGTAGCGGAATATTTTTATAGCTACCTATAAGCAATTCTATTAATTCTTCTTTACTTCAGTTATACTTAATAAGTAATCTTTGTTTTTCAACTTCTTAATCCCATTTCAATAGTTCAGATAGTTCATTAACATCTCGAATATCCTAACTAACTAATTCAACAAACATCCATAGTTATCCTTTAAATATCTAAGTGTCTTGATAATAATGTTGCTTCTCAAGGTAAAACAATAGAAGAATCGATTAACAATTTGAAAGTCACAAAAGGTTACAAATATATGATGTATATGATGAAATTTTTATGAAAATTTGATATAATAGTAGGATGTGATTTGGAGTCAGCAAGAGTAATGATGGAAGCCACTCATCATTTTCATAACTATTTGTGACACCAGCGGCGCAATGGAGGGTTAACATGAAACTATCATTTTTAGGTGGAGCTTACGAAATTGGTGCAAGCTGCATTTTGTTTAAAATTGACAATAAGAATATATTAATGGATTCAGGCATACGTCAAAGTGCGGCTAAAGATCCTTTACCTGATTTTAGGACAATACAGGAAATGGGTGGAGTGGACGCTATTATAATTAGTCATGCACATTTGGACCATATCGGTAGCCTCCCTATAATAAGTAAAGAATATCCCACTGCTAGAATATATATGAATAACATGACTAAAGATTTAGTAAGAGTACTTCTTTATGATAGCATTAAAATAATGAATAATAGAGATGCTGAAATTCCACTTTATGCTGAAGTAGATGTAGAGAATATGCTTAACAGAATTTTCACTATAAATTATGAAGTTGGTTTTGAAATATTTGATAATTTAAAACTTACCTTCTATAATGCTGGGCATATAGCAGGAGCAAGCTGTGTATATTTGCAAGGCGGTGAAGGCTCATTATTTTATAGTGGTGATTTCTCATTATTTTCTCAAAAATCAGTAGAGGGTGCAAAAATACCTAGATTAAGACCAGATATTGGTATTTTCGAATGTACTTATGCGGATAAACTTCATTCAAATAGAGAGATTGAGGAAGAGCGTCTTACAGATATTGTTAATGATTGTATTAATAATAATGGAAAAATGATAATTCCAGCTTTTGCATTAGGTAGAGCCCAGGAAGTTATACTTATACTTAAAAAAGCAATGAATTCAAAGAAACTTAAAAAAGTTAATATTTATGTAGATGGTATGATAAAAGACATTAACAGAGTTTATAAATTCAATCCCCTATATCTTAAAAACACGTTAGGTAAAAAGATTTTAAAAGGTATAGAGCCCTTTTATGATGATAATATTATTCAAATAAAAGATAGAGAGCAAAGAGAAACCTTGCTTGAGGGTAAAGCTAGCTGCATAATAATATCTAGTTCAGGAATGCTTACAGGAGGGCCTAGTCAATTTTATGCTGAAAAAATTGCTACTATGGACAATGGATATATAGTTATAACAGGCTATCAAGATGAGGAATCCCCTGGAAGAAAGCTTTTGAATTTACTAGAGACTAACAAGGAAGATAGGACCTTGGAAATAAATGGCAAGATTGTGCCTGTAAAATGCAGAGTGGAGAGAATAGGATTATCTGCTCATGGGGATAAAAGTGAAATCCAAGCTCTTATAGCAAAGCTAACTCCTAGTAATGTGTTTTTGGTGCATGGTGATAGTGAAGTTATTAATAACTTCGCAAATGAAGCTGCAAAAGATATTAGAGGGAAGCTTTTTATACCTAAATCTGGAGAAAGCTTTGATATAGAAATTGAAATCCCAAGAATACAACTAAGTAAACAAATACCTTTTACAATGAAATCAAAGGAATTACTAAATAGAGAAAATCTAAAAGTGCTATGGAGCTTTACTAGGGAAAAATATACGGATAAATTTTTTACAATCGAAGAATTAACTTTCATATGGAGTGGTTCAAAAATCCTTAAAATTTCAGAAGTGGACAACTTTAGATTTCAAATTTTAGATTCTCCTTATTTTGAAAGTGATCTAAGAAGACTTTTCTTGTTTAAAGCTAGAAGCCAGGAAGATGTGGAGCTGGATTTAGAACCCAAAACGTTAAAAGCCAATGAAATAACTGAACTTGTAGCAGAAAGTTTAAGCCCTTACAAATATAAAAAACTAGGCTTAAATCAAGTAGAAAGAGTAGCAATTTTATATTTTGATTTTCCGAAAAGAGTAGATAATTCTATCTACTCGGCTATTGACGAGCTTGAAGCGAAAACAGAATGGAAAATTGAAATAAATGAGCAAATGAATCTCAATGCTTCTGATAATCTTATAAGAAGCTTGTTAAAAAATGCTGATATAAAAAAAATCTCTTGTCACCTTAACGAGAACAAAATAGTAGTAGCACTAAAATCATCTTTTGTAATCACCACAGAAGCAGAAGAATTCTACAAACTCACCGGTGTGAATTTATTAATTCAGAGTGAAGGTAAAAGCTTGTTAAATTGCATTGATGCTCAGAGTAGTAACAAATTAAGTGAATATAGTAAAAATCCTATAGAACAAAATAAAGCTTTAGAACTTATAGATGAAGCCTTTGCATATGAGGAATTTAAGCCTTATAAAAAAAGTATAAAGCATAATAATGTTGGAACATATATACAACTTTCTTTCATTTCTCCAGTTGTTGGCAGAAAATATCTTCATAAACTCGATGAACTATCAGAAAAATTGGCTTGGAATATAAACATTGCAACTTCTGTAAATCAAAATGCTATTATAAATTTAGCAGTACGGTTATGTGATGAAAATGAAGTGAAATTAAAAAAGAATCCTGCCTTTAATGAAGCTGCCTTAAAAGTTAATCTGAAATGTGAAAGCATAGAGGAGGATATATTTCTCAAAATAAAAGAGACCTTTGAATATAACACAGGTTGCACATTAGAAATTGATTCCTCGTTTTATTTGAATTAACTAGTTCGAGTGTTATAATAAGTTATCTAGCAAGATTAATCATCCTAATGATAGCTATAATAATTAATTGAAATTTATAAATTTAATAGAGAGGTGTTACCGATGATATCACAATTAAAGAAATACTCTTATGAAGAATTTCTACAAATAACGAGTGATATTGAAAATGTTGAATATATTGATGGACAAATATATTATTTAGTTTCTGAGTAGCAAGAATAAACTGTTTACAGTTTCAATGATTTATTTACTTATTCTATCCGCTATAGAACTTGCAGCATAAGAATCTGGCTTCATTTTTACATCAAACCCGCAAGCCTTTACCCATCCTGAAATCTCTTGTATTAATTGCTTTGTTGGCCCATTATACCCTGCATCTACATGAATGGTTATTGCAAAATTTACATCTATATCAATTAAAGCTTCTGTTACCCTTAATGCCAAATCAAGTGAGGTTTGTGTCTCATAGTATAACTTTGAACGAATATCCCTCATTATTTTGATATGCTCTATCTCGTAAAAAAAAATACCACCATGCCCTACTCTTTCAATAGCGACTACTTTAACTACTTTGGTGTACTTAAAGTTCATACTATCAGTACCAACGGTAATATGATAATCACTACTTGAACTGTTCATTATAAAGGTTTTAATCAGTGCTGTCATCTCTTTATCGCTAACTTCACCATGAGTTGGACTGAACATCTCCACCACTCCCTTATCTAATCAGTATTTTATTGTCACTTTCAGTTTATGATAATCTGACCCATACCCCCTTTGATAGACACGAGGAACTCGTGCTATACTAAAATAAGTGAAAGGGATGATATGTATTGGTATTCAATATAGTATAGAGTTTAAATTAGAAGCAGTAAAGAGATTAGAAAAATCAGGAGAGACAATGACAAAAGTGGCTGCTGATCTTGGAGTTAAGCCTACCACTATGCAAGGCTGGGTAAACAAGTATAAAAAGTCTCCTAAAGATCCATTTTTAGGGAGTGGTCATTTAAGTCCAGAGGACGAAAAATTGCGTAAACTTGAAAAGGAAAATAAAGACCTAAAAGAAGATGTTGAAATATTAAAAAAAGCGGCAGCCTTCGTGTGTCCAGAATAAACATATTAAAATGTTTCGTGCTATATGAAAGATGAGGGAGGGCCCCTCGGAATCGCTATACAGGTAGAGATTTCAAATCACCTTAAGGTGCTATTGTCAAAAGCAATGGTGTTGAGCGTTAAGGAAAAGGCAAAACACAAGATTTTGTCAGATAAGTGTTATGGAGATGAATGAAAATAAACTGCTGAAGACGCTTCGAAACGCTCAGCTGCTATCAAAACCAAGACTGGTATGGCTGTCTTGGGATAAGTTTAGAAGAGACCTGATTACTGACTAAATGGTAGCCGGAGTAAAGGCAGCATGAACTTAACATAGGCTTTTGTATGGAACTGGAGAACCTACGATTTTGATGATAAGGGAAAAGTCACAAGTAAAGAACTTACGAGGATGAAAGTACCAATGCAGAATATAGGGGCGGAATAGCTTATAGTAGTGATGAAGTTTCTGCAATGGAAGTGGAGCAAAGAAGCTATATTATCCTGCTTTATATTTTGGTCAACCATTTTTTTTATGGGAGGAACTAAATGAATAAAGCAAAGTCGTTTGAGATTTCAAAAATGTTAGTCTATCAAGCATATGAGCATGTTAAAGCAAATAAAGGTT
>DATCIH010000138.1:0-27088 GCA_036507955.1 Clostridiaceae bacterium
TTGTAATATCAATAATCTCTGTATATATATTAGGCTTTGTTTTAAGTTTTGATAAAAAAGATTCAATCTATTCTAAGGAAGAAGTCTCCTCTAAGGTTTCCTGGGAGGTTGTTACCTTACTCACCATAACAATACTACTAAATGTAGTATATTGTATATTTACAATAATACAATTTTCTTATCTTTATGGTGGTGGAATTAAAGTACTACCAGTCGGCTTTACCTATGCAGAGTATGCTAGAAAAGGTTTTTTTGAACTAGTAGCATTAACTCTTATCAACCTTATAATCGTTTTGAGCATATCTAAATTTGCAGATAAAAAAAGTAAAGGACAAAGTGTTATATTAAATATCCTTTTATCCTTCATAGTTCTCTTCACCTTAAGTATGCTTTACTCAGCAAGTTATAAGCTATCATTATATGAAGTTAGCTATGGATTTACTTATCTTAGATTGTTCGTCCATGTTTTTATGATATTCTTACTCATAGCAAATATTATGGTCTTTATTGGAATATGGTCTACTAAACTTAAGGTTATGAAATCTTTGATATTGACAGCTTTAGTCATTTATACAGTGGCTAATATTATTAACATAGATGGATTCATTGGTAAGAAAAATTTTGAGCTATATGAGAAGCAGGGCAAAGGAGATGTATATTATTTAACTAATCTATCCTATGAAGGTTTGCCTTATCTACTTAAGCTCCAGAATATAGTAAATGAGAATGAAAAAATTGTTATTACAGAAAGATTAAATTCTATGAGGTATGAGCTTGAAAGGGAAAAGCAGTGGGAAGAATTTAATTTCAGTAAAAATCGTGCAAGAGAATTATTAAGTAAAAAATAGGCTATTAATATATTTATAAACTCATTTAAATCCTCCTATTGAAAGATTTTCGCTATATTAATATAATATACATAAATCTATGTAGGGGGTTTTATTTTGGAAAGTATAACAAAGAGAAAACTAAAGCTTGAAGAGATTAAAAAACTGGTTAAATGTGCATTTGGTGAGGATAAAATAGAATATCTGGAAGAAATGGAAGAGGGATATTTTAATGCTATATACTACATAAGATTATCCCAAGGACGGGAGGTTATATTGAAGGTAGCTCCATCTAAGGAGGTTTTATTACTTACTTACGAAAAAGATATCATGAGGGCAGAAGTAGAGGTGCTAAGACTAATTAAAGCTAAGTCCTCAGTGCCAGTGCCTAGGGTTTATTTTTATGACAATAGTGGCTCCATTATTGAAAATGAATATTATTTTATGGAGAAGATTATAGGTGAGCCCTATAGCAAAGCAGTAGATACCCATACAGAGGAGGAAAAAAATAAGATTGAAGAAAGTATAGGAAGGTATAATTCCTTGATAAATGATATAAAATGTGATACTTTTGGCTATTATGCCCAGCAAGATAAGCAAAGAGATAATTGGGCTGATGCTTTTCTTATAATGATAAAAGACATCTTAGAGGATGGGAGTCACTTTGATATACCTCTACCTCTACCTTATGATGAAATTTATGAATTAATATTGGACAACGCAAGCTATTTAAAAGAAGTTAAAACTGCAAGCTTAGTTCATTGGGATCTTCATCCTGGAAATATATTTATTGATGAGAAAAATCAAATATCAGGAATAATAGACTGTGAGAGAGCCCTATGGGGAGATCCACTTATGGAAGTATATTTTAGTAATATGTTTAATCCTAATAACTTTTCAAAAGGATATAGTAAGGAAATGTTAAAAACAAAAGCTGAAAAGTGTAGAAGAACAATGTACAACATATATCTGTACTTGGTTATGGTTATAGAATGTACCTATAGACAATATAAAAGTAATGATCAGGAAAAATGGACTTTTGATTTGTTAACTAAGGAAATAAATAGTTTGAAAGCTATTAATTAATTCAAGGGCTAATTTTATTCTGTTGTTATAAACTATTGCTATTTATATTAATAAGGTGTTAAAATTGAGTTAAATGATAACATTTTTATTTTGGAGGCTTTAAGTGGGGAAATCATTAAGTAAAAAAAGAAAAACCTTTGGAGTGCTTATAAATTCAATTGATGGTTTTTATATGTCTCCGGTATGGAAGGGTATAAAAAGCGTAGCAATGGAACAGGATGTAAATATTCTATTCTTTGCAGGAGATTCTTTAGCACCATCCTGGGAGGGAACAAATGTTCAGCAGAATGTGATATTTGATTTAGTAAATACCAAGGGTTTAGATGGTATTATATTAGCATCAGGACTGCTGCTTGGGTTTATTGGTCTTGAGAAATTTTATGAGTTTATTGAGCCTTTAAGGAAGATTCCTTTAGTAAGTATTTCCGTGGAAGTTGAAAATGTTCCCAGTGTAATTATGGATGGTAGAATTACTATGGAAAAATTAGTTGATCATTTAATTGAAGAACATAATTACTCCAAAATAGCTTTTCTATCTGGTCAATTTACAAGTCCAGAGGCCGTAATGAGACACATGGGGTATATGGATTCACTAAAGAGTCATGGAATTGTTATAGAAGATAAGCTTTTTGTAAAAGGTGATTTTAGCGATGCAGCAGGCAAGGCAGCAATAGATATACTTCTAGAAAGAAATAATGAACTGCCTGAGGCCATCGTTTGTTGCAATGATCAAATGGCAATCGGAGCACTATTAAGATTAAATCAATTAGGTATTAAGGTAGGTAAGGATATAGCCATAACAGGCTTTGATAATATAGATGCAGTTAAGTCATTAAATCCGGCTTTTACAACAATAAGACAACCGATATTTGACATATCAGCTAAGGCAACTAATTTGTTGATTGACATGATTGATGGCAAAAATGTCCCAATGTGTACATATTTAAGTGATGAAGTAATAATAAGAGAATCCTGTGGTTGTAATAAAAGATTTAGTGAAAAGATATCACTAATTGATGAAAAAACATTTGTTGAGGTTAACTATGAGGAAGAATGTAAGGATATATATAACAAGCTAATGGAGGATAGACCTTTAATTGTAGAGGGCATCATAAAAGAACTTAACCTTAAAGATAGTAGCAAGGATAGACTGGAGGCTTCAATTACAAGGATTATTCACGTGTTTGTAGAAGATATAAAGATCAAAAATATGAACGGATTATTTTTAGAAGAAATAAACCATTTGTTTATAAATACTGAAATGGCTAGATTTAGGGATTTTACCTGGAATGATATAATATATTTACTACGCAAGTATTTTCTTAAGGTTATTAAAAGACATGATATATTAAGGCTTTCTGAGGAAATGTTTTATAAGGTGAGGATTTTATTAGGTAATTTCTTAGATAGGAGGACCTTCCTTCAAAATTTTAATTTTAAAAGGATGTATATTGGAACTAGAGATATAATGAATAAGCTTAATGCAGCATTAGATGTTGATGAGCTAAAGAAGGTAGTAGCAAGCGCTATGACCTGGTATGAAATTGAACAATGCTATTTATGTCTGTTTGAAGCTCCAATAAAGAACACTGAGGAAGTACCTTTTGAATTTCCTGAATATGTTAATTTGGTTTTAGCTTGCAATGATAAGAATCCTAAAGAATATGGCAGCTTTAGGACAGAACTTATGCTTCCAGGGGAATTTATTCATCAGAGTCTTAGAAATGATCTTATTTTCTACCCGCTATATTATGGTGAAGATCATTTTGGCTATGTAGCCTGGAGTATGAGCTCTATTGATGAATTTGTTTATGAAACTTTTCGAGAGCAGATTAGCGACACCTTAAGGATACAAATGCTATTTAATGAGCGCAAACATGCAGAGGAACAATTAAACTTAGCAATTAGCGAGCTAGAAAAGCTAAACGGTGAGCTTAGATCTAAATATGTCATTGATGAGCTTACAGGTTTATTTAATAGAAGAGGCTTCCATTTACATGGAGGTAACCTTTATAAGGCAGCCATGATAACAGGAGGTAAAGTTATTTTATTCTTTGTGGATATTGATGGGCTTAAAAGCATTAATGATTCCTATGGACATAAGGAAGGGGACGAGGCTATATTAAATGTAGCAAATGTGCTAAAGGATTCTTTTAGAAGCGATGATGTGGTTGCCAGAATGGGCGGAGATGAATTTATAATGCTGGCAGCAAATAAATTCTCGGAAAGTGACATTAAGGATATACTTATGAGAATTAAAACTAATTTTGAAAAATATAATGTAAATGCTGGTAAGGCATATGAATTATCTGTAAGTATAGGCTATTCTGTTTATCTTCCAGAAGTAAATCCCACCTTAGAGGTTTTAATTCAAGAAGCGGATAAAAGGCTTTATAAGACTAAAAGAAACAAAAATTAAGATACATTCACAATAAAAATCTAGGAGAGATATAATGGAAAATTTTACATTTCAAAACGGAACTAAAATAATATTTGGTAAAGAGACAGAACACTCTGTAGGTAGCGAAATAAAAAAGTATGGTAGCAAGGTTTTATTTTGTATAGGGGGAGGCAGCATAAAAAGAAGTGGACTTTATGACACGGTTGTAGCTTCTTTAAAGGAAAACAACATAGAATTCTATGAAGTAACAGGTATTCGACCAAACCCAAGGTTAGCACCAGTTCAAGAAGGCATTAAAATATGTAGAGAAAAGGGCTTAGATTTTGTATTAGCTGTTGGAGGCGGTAGCGTTGGTGACACAGCAAAAGCTATTGCAGCAGGATCTTTATATGATGGGGATGTATGGGATTTTTATTCTGGGAAAGCTACTGTACAGAAAACATTGCCAGTAGGTATAATATTGACCATACCAGCAACAGGAACAGAGTCCAGCTCTAGTACTGTTATAACTAAGGAAGAAGGATTATTAAAAAGAGGTATGGGCTCAGATTTGATAAGACCAGTATTTTCAATTCTAAATCCTGTATTGACCTTTACCCTTCCTCCATATCAAACTGCCTGTGGAATATCTGATATAATGGCTCATACTATGGAGAGGTATTTTACAAATGTAGAGCATACAGATTTGACAGATAGGCTTTGTGAAGCTACTTTAAGAACGGTTATATATAATGCTCCAAAGGTACTAAAGGATCCTGAAAATTATGATGCAAGAGCTGAAATAATGTGGGCAGGTACTATAGCACATAATGATTTATTAGGTACAGGAAGAATAGGGGATTGGGCATCTCATAATATAGAGCATGAGTTAAGTGCAATATATGATATAGCTCATGGAGCAGGATTATCAATCATTTTCCCTGCTTGGATGAAATATGTTTTTAAGCATAATATAAAAAGATTTGTTCAATTTGCAGTTAGGGTTTGGGATGTTGATTTATCTTTTGCCTGTGATGAAGAAATAGCGCTTGAAGGAATTAATAGGATTACTAATTTCTTTAAGAGCATAAATCTTCCAGTTACCTTAAAGGATGCAAGTATAGGTTCTGACAAGTTTGAAGAAATGGCTAGTAAAGCCACGAATTCAGGGACAGAAACCATGGGTAATTTTCTTAAGTTGGCTAAAAAGGATATTGTTGAAATCTATAAAATAGCAGAATAAATAGTTAAGCCCTTCTTCAATTTAATTTTGGAGAAGGGCTTTTATAAATAAATAGCTATACAAATAGACTAATATTTTTTATAATAACAGTATATATAAAGGGAGGAATGATGTTTTTATGGTAGCTTTAATCAAGAACGGTGTATATTTATACAATGGTAAGGATGTTAAAGACGTAAGTGAAGTAAATATTAAGGATTTTAATCCTGAGGAATATAAAAAGAACACTATGACCTATAAAATATTAAGTTCTCATAATACTATGGATAATAATAAATATCTTAAGCTAAAATTTGATGCTTTAGCTTCTCACGATATAACTTATGTAGGTATTATCCAAACAGCCAGAGTTAGTGGACTTACAAGCTTTCCAATGCCCTATGTATTGACTAATTGTCATAATAGTTTATGCGCAGTTGGGGGTACTATAAATGAAGATGATCATGTATTTGGATTATCGGCAGCCAAAAAATATGGTGGTATATATGTTCCAGCTCATGTGGCAGTAATTCATCAATATATGAGAGAAAAGATGGCCAGCTGTGGTAACATGATTCTTGGTTCAGATTCTCATACTAGGTATGGTGCCCTAGGGACAATGGCTATAGGGGAAGGTGGACCAGAACTAGTAAAGCAACTGCTAGGAAAAACATATGATATAGATTATCCAGAGGTGATAGCTGTATATTTAGAAGGTCGTCCTCAAAAGGGTGTTGGCCCACAGGATGTAGCCTTAGCTATAATAGGAAAAGTATTTAAGGAAGGCTTTGTTAAGAATAAGGTTCTTGAGTTTGTAGGACCTGGGATTAAAGATCTTTCAATAGATTTTAGAAATGGTATTGACGTTATGACAACAGAAACGACTTGCCTTACATCTATTTGGATTACAGATGAAAAAGTTGAAGAATACTATAAAATGCATAATAGATCAGAAAATTATAATAAATTAGAACCAGGAGAAATAACCTATTATGATGGTTTAGTAAGGGTTGATTTAAGCAAGGTGGAATGTATGATAGCACTTCCTTTCCATCCTAGCAATGCTTATACAATAAAGGAATTCAATGCAAACCTAAAGGATATATTATTTAAGGTTCAAGAGGAAGGACAAAAACAGCTAGAGGGTTCTAAGGGCGTATTTACTCTTATGGACAAGATAGTTAATGGAAAGCTTATGGTGGACCAAGGTATTGTAGCAGGCTGCTCCGGCGGAACCTTTGAAAATATAAGAGATGTTGCTGCTATACTAGAGGGGTCTTCGCTAGGTTCAGATTATTTCAATTTAAGCATATATCCTGCAAGTCAGCCAATTTATATGGATATAGTAAATAAGGGTATAGCTAATACCCTTATGGAAACTGGAGCTATTCTTAAGACGGCCTTTTGTGGTCCTTGCTTTGGAGCAGGAGACGTGCCTTCTAACAATGGTTTCAGTATAAGGCATACCACTAGGAACTTCCCTAATAGAGAAGGCTCTAAGCCTTCAGATGGCCAAATTTCAGCTGTAGCTCTTATGGATGCTAGGTCCATAGCCGCTACTGCCTTAAATGGAGGAATTTTGACTCCAGCCACAGAGATAAACTATAAGGAAAGTAGCAAAGTATATTCCTTTAATAATAAAGTATATGATAGCCGTGTTTATAATGGATACAAAAAAGATGAACCTAAACTTGAATTAAAGTTTGGTCCTAATATAGCAGATTGGCCTAAAATGGTAGAACTGTCTCAGAATATTTTATTAAAGCTTTCATCAAAATTAATGGATGCAGTAACTACTACAGATGAGTTGATTCCATCTGGAGAGACCTCCTCCTATAGGTCTAATCCTTTAAGGCTTGCAGAATTTACCCTTTCAAGAAAGGATCCGGAGTATGTAGGAAGAGCAAAGGAAGTATGCAAGCTTAGAGAAAAGCTTATAATGGTTAAATCGCAGGAAGAACTTAAAACCCTTCCAGAGGAATTATTATCAGTATTTACAGCCTTAGCTAAAAGTACAGGTAAAGATATAATACCTTTAGTTGAGAGTACAAATCTTGGTAGTGTAATATATGCAAATAAGCCTGGGGATGGCTCCGCAAGAGAACAGGCAGCTTCCTGCCAAAAGGTATTAGGCGGTCTTGCAAATATTGCTATTGAATATGCGACCAAAAGATATAGAAGCAATTTAATTAACTGGGGAATGCTACCTTTATTGATTGATGAGAAGGATGTTAATTTGTTAAATATGAATGAATATGTATTTCTTCCTAATATAAAAGAGGTTATAGCATCTGGAAAGGAAGATATAGAAGGAGCTGTAATATCTAAAGGGGTAGTAACAAAGGTTAAATTTTCTCTTAATAATATAACAAAGGATGAAAGAGATATTATCCTTTCAGGTTGTTTAATGAATTATTATGGTAAGGATTTAAAATAGTAGAGTGCGACTAGCATAGGCGCACTATTAAAAGGCTATAGCTGATATTAGCTATAGCCTAATTTATGAATAGATTTAGTGTAAATCTTGAATCTTCATTTTATCTATCTTCCAATTATTACTAAATTTCTTGCGATAAGAAAAATATATAGAAAGTAATGTAATTGTTGGGATATTAATTATTAAAATGCCAGCAATAATTTGCTTAATAAGTTGGATTGTAGTTATATTTTTCCCTAAGGTACCAGGTAACACTACAATTATTGAAATAATAATTATAACTGTAGGCAATATTAAACCAGGCCATCTATGCTTCTTTCTCGATAAAAATATCTGTAGTAAAGGTATTCCTACAAAAGATATTGGGATTAATACTAATATGATAATCCTTAAAATTCTTATAAACATAAGAATTACTCTCCTTTACTTACTTTTTTATAAATGTTCTAGCTAAAAAGCTTAACTTTTAAGTCCTTAAATATTATTGATACGGATTTAGAATTAGGCTCTTCATATCTTCGTATGAACACGAAGATAGCAATTGTTCTTAAAATCGTAGAAATAATAAAGAGAGCATCAAAGCTAGAAAAATTTCTTCCCATAACAAAGGGTAGCTTTAGGGAATCAAATAAAGGAGTTGCATATTGCATAAATGCACCGCCACAGATATAAGCTCCAGCTATTCCAACTAAAGATGTTATTAAGGTAAATAGGGCTATGTACATGGAACGGTTTTTTTCTGGGGCAAGCCACACGGATTGATTTAGGTTTGTCATATCAAAACCTGGCCAAATAAGTCCAGAAATAAGATTTATGACGAGCACCATCCAGATGTTTGTGGGAGATGTAAATATCCAAAGTATAGGTAGGAAAAACACCAAGGAGACACAAATAGTCATTATAGGCTTACTACCATATTTATCCACTAATCGTCCCCATTTTCTAATAAAAAGTATCGTTATTAAATTACCTCCAATTTGGCTGAAGATAACTATTGTAAAATAACTCATTTTAAGCTTTTCTAGCATATAAACATTGAAAAAAGGACCTGCAAAATTTACTCCAAAATTCCAGAAAGCAATGAAGGCTATGAATCTCATATAATTTTTATTTTTTAATGGTTCTAAGAGGAGTTTCCCAATTTTTTGTTTTTCCTTAGAGGTTCTCATTACGGGGTGATGTACCCAGAAAAAACAAAATATATCTAGAGCTCCAAAAATAGAAACTATACAAAATATAAGTGCAAAGCCTGTAAAATTATCCACCTTATCAAGTACAAAGCCGGAAATTAAACCTACTATAGCCGCTGATATTGTTGAGATCATAGTTCGTTTGCTAAAAAAACTTCCTCTAATATTTTTAGGTACTAGATCTCCCATCCAAGACAAAAAAGATATTCCTACAACTGAACTTGATGCAGAGGCTAATGTAATTAGTAAGGTAACTGAAAAAATCCTTAGGCCTCTATAACAGGAAGGTATAATAAAAGGGATAAAGGCAATTGGTATCCATAATAACCTATGTATAAACCCAGAGGCTAAAAAAGCGAATTTCCTTTTCCCTGTTTGTTCTAGATAGAAGGATATAAAAACCTGCACTACTCCACCAATTACAGGCATAGCCATTATTACACCATAAACAAAATTACTAGCTCCTAGAGCTCTAGTAAAGCCCGTAAGAGCTGCACCACCTGTTACTACAAAAAAAACATTTCCAAAGGTCATACCAAGTATAACCAAGGTAAGGCTCTTCTTTAAATCTTTTTCAGATATATTTTTATTGTCCATTTATGTCTCTCCTTAAAGCTTGATAACTATACTATAACAAAAATTTGACTATATAGGTATATCCATCTTGAATTTTACAAACAATATTTTAGAAATTATAAATAGGAGGAATCTATGAAGAAGGATGCTAAAGTATTGATTCTGGTAAGTTTTTTATTTACCTTAGCCATGGGTTTATCAAGTATTTTTATTAATGTATTTTTCTTTAGAGAAACAAAAAGCTTTAAAGTTATTATCATATATAATTTGATGCATTATATATTTAGTCCCTTAACTTTTATATTAGCAGGTTATTTGGCGAAAAAGAAGAATGGGATATGGCCGCTTAGAATAGGGTTATTTCTTTTCTCCTTGTTTTTTTGTTTAATACTTTTATTTAAAAGTACAGATCTTATATATCCACTTGGTATATTATTTGGTATAGCTTCAGGCTTTTATTGGTTATCTTATAACACCTTAAGCTTTGATTTTACTTCCATGAATAACAGAGATACTTTTAATGGCTTTAACGGAAGTTTTTGCGCTATTGCAGCTGCTGTTGCGCCTATTAGTGCTGCTTTCATTATAAGCAGGTTTAAAAGTTTAAGTGGTTACAATATTATATTTTTTATAACTCTTGTCATATTTATTCTACTCCTCGTAATAAGTTTGTTTATTAAGTGCCCTGGTTGTAGTAAAAATATAGATTATAAAAAGATAATATCCTACCATAATAAAGAATGGAATACCATAAGGCTTGGTACATTTTTCTGGGGAATGAGGGATGTAGTTATAGGGTTCATTATAAATATTCTCATCATAGAGACAACTGGAAGCGAGATTTACTTGGGTGAATTTGCTTTTATAGCAGCTACGATTTCTTGCGTATCCTTTATGCTAGTGCAAAAATTTATTAAACCCAAAAGAAGAAGGTTGTCCTTGTTCTTTGGTGCTTCCTTTGCCTTAATTGCAGTATTAGGTATTTTCTTTAAAATTAGTTATTTGACGCTTTTGTTATATGTTGTAATTGATGCTTTTTTCATACCATTCTTTATAATTCAATTATCTTCTGTTTCCTTTAATTGGATTGAAATGTCAGGCCAAATGGAAAATAGGATTGAGTATATAATCAGTAAGGAAATAGCCTTAAACCTAGGAAGAATAACCAGCGATATTTCTTTGTTTATTCTTATCTATTTTTTCACGAACACTAGAGTGATTAATTATTTTATGCTCTTTATTGGATTTGCACCTATCGTTGCTGCAATATTTATAGGTAAGCTAAAAAAAGTTCTCCTAAAAGAAGGGTGAGGGTTCATTAATTTAACAGGAGTGTTATAATTATTATTATGACTTATAATGACTGTGAAATGGAGTGATGAGGATGCTCACAAGAGTTTTAATTATGGAGATTCTATCTGTAGCCCTAGCTAGTGGAGGAGATTTCTCTGAAGTATTTATTGAAGATTCTATAAATAATAACTTAAATATGATTAATGGAAGCTTAGAAAATGCTTTAACAGGAAGAGACTATGGTATAGGTATCAGAATATTTAGTGGCTTGGAATCTGTATATGGATATACTAGTCTAAAGGACAGGGAAGGCTTACTCGAGCTAGCTAGGAAGCTCTCTAGAGCTTTGTCGACTAAAAAACAGCTAAACAGAGATATAATTTTCAAAGAATTTATACCTGCAAATATACATAAAATATTAGAGGTGCCTTCCTCAACAAGAAATATTAGAAAGCTTAAGGTGATGAATATAGCAGACAAAGTAGCTAGAAGCTACAGTAAAGATATTAAACAAACCGCTATATATTATAGGGATGTGGATCAAAGAATATGTATAGCTAATAGTGATGGCCTGTACACGGAAGATAGGAGGATCAGAACTAGACTAGGAATTTCATCTGTTGCTAGTGATGGCATAGAAAACCAAACTGGCCTAGAAGCACCTGGAAGTAGGATGGGTATAGAGATGTTTGATACTGTGGACCCTGAGTATTTTGCAAGTGAAGCCAGCAGGGTAGCGAGTTTAATGCTAAAGGCTAAACCTTGCCCAGGCGGAAAGATGATGGTGGCAATTGATAAGGGTTTTGGGGGAGTTATATTTCATGAAGCATGTGGACATGCACTTGAGGCAACAGCTGTAGCAAAGGGAAATTCAATATTTGCTAATAAATTGGGTGAAAGAATTGCATCCAATAAAGTTACTGCCCTTGATGATGGAACAATGGCTAATGAGTGGGGTTCTTTAAATATTGATGATGAGGGTATACCTACTACCAGAAAGATACTTATTGAAAAGGGTATTTTAAAGGGCTATATGATCGACAGCCTAAATGGCAGAAGAATGGGAATGGCACCAACAGGAAGTAGTAGGAGAGAGTCCTATAGGTTTGCCCCAACCTCAAGGATGACAAACACCTACATTGATAAGGGAGAAGATGAAGAAAAAGCTATTATAGCTTCTATGGAATATGGGCTATATGCAAAAAAGATGGGTGGAGGTTCAGTTAATCCAATTACTGGAGAATTTAATTTTGCAGTGAGAGAGGGCTATATTGTGAGGAAGGGTAACATAGAAGAGCCAGTTAGAGGAGCAACTCTTATTGGAAATGGAAGTGAGATACTTATGAATATTGATATGGTAGGAAAGAATATGAAAATGGGACAAGGCATGTGTGGTTCAGTAAGTGGAAGCATTCCTACAAATGTTGGACAACCAATGATTAGAGTATCAGAAATTACAGTAGGTGGTAGGTAATTATGGAAATTAATGAATTTAAAAATAAATTATTTATAAAAGCAAAAGAATTTGGGTATTCAGAATTTGAGATTTATTGTTTAATTGAAGATGCTTCAAGCATAGAGATATTTGAAAATAAGGTAGACAAATATAGCCTTAATAAAAGGATTGGAATTAGCTTTCGAGGAAATGTGAAGGGGAAAATGGGCTACTCTTATACGGAAGCTATTGATGAGATGTCTATAGATATGCTTTTAAGTAAAGCCTTTGAGAATGCAGAAATAGTTGATGATCATATAGAACCAATATATGCTGGTAAAGGAACCTATAAAAAACTTAATAATTATAGCGAAAGCTTAGTTAAGATAACTGATGAACGAAAAATTGAGTTTGGGAAAGCCTTGGAAGAAAGAGCAAAAAAAATAAGCTCAAAAATTATAAGATCTGAAGTAATGATTTCATCAACAGAAAACAAAAAATATATATATAATTCAAAGGGCTTAGGTTTGTCTCATAAAAAAAATAGCCTTCTCATAACTGTTGAGGTGGTAGCATCAGATAGAGACAAGATGTACTGCTATTATAGTTATAAGTATTGTAAAAGCTTAAAGGAAGAGGATATAGATTTTATTGCAAAGGAAGCAGTGGAAGGTGCTTTAGCTTGTATTAACGGAGACAGCGTAGCATCAGGTAAATATGCAGTAATACTCAAGAATGAAGCTGCTATAGATATGTTAGAGACCTTTTCTGGAATATTTAGTTCGGATAATGTACAAAAAGGATTATCCTTATTAAAAAGTACTTTAGGTAAAGAGATAGGCTCTAAGGTTTTGACGATAATAGATAACCCACTTTTAGCTGAAGGTCTTATGTCAAGTCCCTTTGATTCTGAAGGGGTTCCAACCTATAGTAAGGAAGTGGTTAAAGCTGGAGAGCTAAAAACCTTATTATATAATCTTAAAACAGCATTGAAGGATGGAGTAAATAGTACAGGAAATGGCTTTAGAACAAATTATACTTCTCCAATTGAGGTGGCACCATCAAACTTCTATATTGAACCTGGTAGGTTAAGCTACCTGGAGCTTATACAGGAGCTAAAGGAGGGACTAGTAATAAACGAGCTTCAAGGTCTGCACTCTGGTGCAAATCCTATATCTGGAGATTTTTCCTTGGCGGCTAAGGGCTTTTTAGTTAAGAAGGGAAATATTGTAGGAGCAGTGGAACAGATAACTATATCCGGTAATTTCTATAGGCTACTTAAGGATATAAAAGCTGTTGGAGCGGATATGAAATTCGGAATGGCCTCAGGTAAAGGTAGCTTTGGGTCACCTTCAATTTTAATAAAGGAGGTATCTATTTCAGGTAAATAAAAACTTCTTCTTGTTATAAATCTAGTATGAAAAATACTAGATTTATGTTATTATGTACGTACATTAGAACATAACGAGGCGGTAAAGAAATTAATGATTGATTTGAATAGTATTAAATTGAATAGAACGACTCCAATTCCATTATATTACCAATTAAAGCTTCAACTAAAGGATATAATATTAGAAAATGTACTTGAGAGCGGAGAGCAGATACCTAATGAAGTAGATATGGTAGAAAGCCTTTCTATCAGCCGTTCAACAGTGAGGCAAGCGATAAATGAGTTGGTTTTTGAAGGTTACCTACTTAGGGTTAAGGCTAAGGGAACCTTTATCTCAAGGCCTAAGGTCAATGAAGGCTTTTTTCAAATACTAGAAAGTTTTAATCAGGAGATGCTTTTAAAAGGATTAAAACCATCAACAAGGGTTATAGCCTTAAAAACTATAAAAGGGATAGAAACCATCAATAGTAAGCTTGGTTTATCTCTTGAAGCTAAGCTTATATATTTAGCAAGAGTAAGGTATTCACAAGAAGCGCCGCTGGTATATCTTGAGACATACTTATCCTATGATAAGTACCAGAATCTCCTATTTGAAGATTTCACACTAGGATCCCTTTATTCTATTTTAGAGGTTAAATATAATACAAGAATAGTAAGAGCTGAAAGAGAAATAGAAGCAGTACTTACAAAAGGTGTAGAAGCAAGATTGCTAGATATGAAAAAGAATTCAGCTATTTGTTTAGTAAAGACATTAGCCTATTCTAACGGAGGCGCACCTGTAGAATATTCGGTTGCTAGATATAGAGGAGATAGAAATAAATTTACCTTAGAAATTATAAGGAAATAAGGAGTGATTATATTGAAGAGTCTTGTAGTAGATAAGAATGGGGAGCTATCCATAAAGGAACTGCCTATTCCAGAAATTAATGAATATCAAGCATTAGTTAAGCTTGTCAGTTGCGGAATTTGTAATGGAACGGATATGAAGCTAATTCATAGAAATTTTAAAGGCTTTGATACTTACCCCGCAATTCTAGGCCATGAAGGGGTTGGAAAAGTTATAAAACTTGGAGCTAAGGTTAGGGGTTTTAAAGTAGGAGATATAGTACTTCTTCCCTTCATAGAGAGTAATATAGAGGGTTATTATCCAGCTTGGGGAGCTTTTTCTGAGTTTGCAGTAGTGGGTGATAAAGAAGCAATGATGGAGGAGGGAAGGGGCTTTGGTTCTGCTCTATTTTTGGAAGCATATTTTGCTCAAATGGTTATTCCCACCACTATCAATCCTATCAGTGCTTCCATGATTATTACATTTCGAGAGGTATTAAGCGCAACAAAGAGATTTGGGTTTAAGGAAAACAATAGCATAATCATATTTGGTGCAGGCCCTGTTGGATTATCTTTTACAAAGTTTGCTAAGCTTTTAGGAATGGGACCAATAATAGTTTTGGATATTCTTGAGGAAAAGCTTAAGGAAGCTAAAAATATGGGAGCAGATTATGTATTTAACAGTAATGAAAGTGATATAGATAAAAGAATAAAAGCTATCCTAAAAGATGGAGCTGATTTTGTTCTTGATGCAGTTGGTATAAATCAATTAATAAATAAAGCTATGGAACTTATAAAATATAATGGGAAGATATGCTGTTATGGTATATCTCCAAAACTTAATATGGAAATTGATTGGAGTAAGGCTCCTTATAATTGGACGCTTCAATTTGTTCAGTGGCCTTCAAAGCTTGAAGAGGGAGAAGCCCATAGACAAATAATAAATTGGATAGAACTAGGAGTACTAAAGCCTGAGGAGTTTATCTCAGATGTTATTCCCTTTGGCAATATAATAGATGCTTATAAAATGGTAGAAGATAGAAAAGCTAAGAAAAAAATAATTATAAAATTCTAAAAGAAAGGTGGAATTATTCATGCAAACTCCAAAGCTATTTGCGAAATTACCAAGTTACGTATGTACCCCAGATGGCATGGCCATTGATAAGGAAGGGAATTTAATACTCTCATGTCCTAATTATGCAGATAAAACTATGCAGGGCTGTTTACTAATAATTGATAAAGATAAAAAAATAGAGAAATGGGTGGACGTACCTAGTTTACAGGAAACAGGCCTAGCCCATCCTATGGGTATAGCCTTTGGTCCTGACTTTGATATTTATATTTGCGATAATCAGGGTTGGTCAGGATCAAGTGAACTCATGTTTAAGGGTAGAATATTGAGACTAAAAGTTGAAGATAGAAAGTTAGTTAAAACAACAGTTGTAGCATATGGTATGGAGCATCCAAATGGAATAAGGATAAGAGAAAACTTTATGTATGTTACCCAAAGCGCTTTATCTAAAGTTAAGGACCCTAGCGGATTATTAGTAAGCTGCGTTTACAAATTTTCCTTAGATGATGAAAATATAAAGGTAACAAATACTCTACAGGACAAAAATATTCTTACTACCTTCATAACCTTAAATGAGGAATGTCAATACGGTGCGGATGGTATTGAGTTTGACAAGGATGGTAATCTATATGTTGGTAACTTTGGTGATGGTGCAGTTCATAAAATTACCTTTAATGTTGATGGAAGTGTAAAAGAAAATAAAGTATGGGCAAAAGATCCAAAAGAGTTACAAACAACTGATGGTATGATAATGGATGATAATGGAAATTTATTTATAGCTGATTTTTCAGCAAATGCAATAGCAAAAGTTTCACCTACAGGAATAGTTACAAGAATTGCTCAAAGTCCTGATACTGATGGCTTTAATGGAGAGCTAGATCAACCAGGAGAGCCAATAATCTGGATGGGTAAACTCGTAGTATCTTGTTTTGACTTAGTAACTGGTCCAGATAAGGTAAATACAAAGCATGAGATGCCTGCAACTTTGTCAGAACTTGAATTAGTTTAAAGGAGAGCGTTATGAATTTAAATAATTTTAACTATACACCAGAGGGGTTAGCCAATATTTTTGATCAAACACTTTTAAAGCCTTATGCTATGAGGGACGATTTTGTTAAGCTTTGCGCTGAAAGTAAAATATATGGGTTTAAGATGGTTGCTATAAATCCTGCAGCTACGGAGCTTTGCAGTGAGCTACTTAGAGGAAGCAATGTTGCTGTTGGAGCTGCCATTGGGTTCCCTTTAGGTCAAAATACCATTGAAACAAAGGTTTTTGAAGCAAAGGATGCTATAGAAAAGGGAGCAGGAGAAATTGATTACGTAATCAATATATCTAAGCTTAAGGATGGTAATTTAGAGTACATAGAAAGAGAAATGTATCAGATAGTAAAATTAGTTAGAAGTAGTAATTTAATATCTAAGGTTATTTTTGAAAATTGTTATTTAACAGAGATGGAAAAGATAGCTCTTTGCAGAATTGCTTTAAAGGTTGGACCTAATTTTATAAAAACATCTACAGGGTTTGGGACGTCAGGAGCAACAATAGAGGATGTAAAACTAATGAAGGATATTGTGGGGGATAAAATAAAGGTAAAAGCAGCAGGGGGAATAAGAGACCTTAAAGCTACTATTGATATGGTGAGAGCAGGAGCTAAAAGAATAGGTACCAGTGCTGGGGTTAATATAATTGAGGAATATAAAGAATTATTAAAGAAAGCTTAAGGAGTAGTGTGCAAATGAGTAGTTATATATTAGCTCATGATTTAGGTACAACAGGTAATAAGGCCACGTTATATGATCTATCTGGAAATCTATGCGCTAGTGCGCTATATGAGTATAATACTTTTTTCCCTAAGCATAATTGGGTGGAGCAGGATCCAGAGGATTGGTGGAAGGGAGTATGTATATCCACAAGAGAACTTTTAGATAAAGCAGCCATAAACAAAAAGGAAATCGCTTGTATATCTTTTAGTGCACAAATGATGGGGTGCTTACCTGTAGATAAGTCAGGTGCAGCTCTTAGGAAAAGCATTATATGGGCAGACCAAAGGGCAACAAAAGAAGCCAAATTTATGGAGGACACCCTCTCAATGGAAAGGGTATATAAAATAACTGGTCATAGGATAAGCCCTTCTTATTCAGCGGCTAAATTGCTTTGGGTTAAAGAGAACGAAGCTTCTATATATAAAAACACCTACAAAATACTTCATGCAAAGGATTATATAATTCATAAATTAACTGGAAAGTTTTTAACTGATTATAGTGATGCTTCTGGTATGAACCTATTTGATATTCGTGGCAAAGTATGGTCAAAGGATATATTGTTTCAGCTTGGTATAGAGGAAGGACTTATGCCAGAGGCACATCCATCTACAGATATTGCTGGGGGTCTATTGAAGCAGGCATCTTTAGCTCTTGGCCTTTTAGAAGGTACCCCTGTAGTTATAGGAGGAGGAGATGGAAGCTGCGCTGCAGTAGGTGCAGGCGTTGTAGAAGAAGGTAGAACCTATAATGTAATAGGTTCTTCTTCATGGATTGCCATCGCCTCAAAGGAACCCATTTATGATAAGGATATGAGAACCTTTAATTGGGTACACTTAGATCCAGAACTTTATTCTCCTTGCGGAACTATGCAAACAGCAGGATATTCATTAAATTGGCTTAAAAATACCCTATGTGAACTTGAAACGATTCAAGGAAAAGAAAGGGGTATAAATACATATAAAATTATAGATGAAGAAATTATAAAATCCCCTCCAGGAGCAAATAATCTTTTGTTTCTTCCCTACTTAATAGGAGAACGAAGCCCAAGATGGAATCCAGATGCTAAGGGGGCTTTAGTTGGGCTTAAAATGACTTCAACTAAATCCGATATGTATAGATCAGTATTAGAAGGAGTAGGATATAATTTAAAGGTAATAATGGACGTTTTTAACGAGGAAATGCCACTTAAAGAAGTTATTGTTATCGGTGGTGGAGCTAAAAGTAAGGTATGGCTTCAAATATTAGCAGATATATGGCAGAAAAATATTCTAGTTCCAAAGTTCTTAGAGGAGGCGACCTCAATGGGGGCAGCTATATGCGGAGGAGTAGGGATAAAAGCCTTCCCAGATTTTAAAGTTATCAATAAGTTTAATAAAATTGATTATGAGATATTTCCAAGACTTGAATATAAGGAAAGGTATGATAAGTTATTTAAATTATTTAATGATACCTATGAGGCATTAATTCCAATCTATAGAAAGCTATAGATTAAGCTATAGCTTTCTATAGATTATTAAAAGGAAGGTGGATATGTTGGATATATTAAATATTGAATTAAAGGATATATTGAAGGATGAATTATATCTTCAGCTTAAAGAGAGTCTGATAAAAAATTTTAAAAATGAACTTTTTAATAATGATCTTAAACAGTATTTCTATAACTTAGGGGAAGAAAAAATGAGGGAGCTAGAGCTTACCAATAAGAGCTTCAAAGATATACTTCCTAAGGGCTTTGAAAACAATATTAAGGTCCTAGTTTATAATAAGGGACCAGAACTTATTGAAGTCATAAAAGAATTCTTATTGGATGAAAAGTTTCAAAATAAATTCAAGATAGAAATTAATAAATTTCTATCTAATATGAATCCTATGGCTTTCAAATTTATTAGCTCGGAAAATATCTTCTTGAAGTTAAAGACATCGTTAACTTCTTATTTAGATGATCCAGAAACTAAGATGAATTTAATTATCTTTGTTAATGATAAAATAGATAAATTCTCTGAGAAGGGTATAGAAGATACAGTAAAGTTTATTCCCTATGAAGGGAAGCTCTCAGTTATCAAAGCAATTGTTGACAAAATGCTGCAGGTAGTAGTAGAAGATAAGATGATTTTAAGTGTGTTAAATAGCTTTGAAACACAGGCTTTAAAGTATAAAACCCTTGGGGAGCTTCTGTTATCCATGGGTATTACAGAACAAAAAATTAGTAATAGTATTTTTTTTAAATGAAAAGCTGTATATCAGAGGTTAGAGCTTCCTGAAGGTAGTCTTTAGCCTCTATTATTTCTAGCTCTGGTATGAGCTCTTCTTTTTTAAAACCCATAACCTCCACCGAAAGTTTACAACCATAAAATTTTACTCCTCTTTTTTTAGCCCCTTCAAAAAACTTTTCTAAGGTGGGTATAGAATCCTCCTTCATCATGCTTTCTAACATCTTTTTTCCTATACCGCTAAAATTCATATTAGATAAGGGTAATTCGTTTATTCCCTTTGGTGTCATAATTCCCATAAGCTTTTCTAAGGAAGATTTACTGGAGGTATCTATATCACCAGGTATTCTTACTATAAGTAATCCCCAAAAAGCAAAAAAAATGCTGACTTCAATTTCAAGTTCTCTAGCCGCATCTGCTAAAATGAAAGCCGCTAAAGCCTTATCATACTCACCACTAAATACAAGTAAACTTAATTTTTTATTAATTTTAATCACCTACCTTTCTTAAATATTATTACCTTAGATTCTTATTTAATTCTAAATTATAAATGCAATAAAAATTTAAAAAATTATTATATTTGTTGGTATAAATAGGCATGTATACTTTTTTTTTTGAGGGTAATTATATTACTAGAGTTTTTTACTTTCAAATTTTTTTATTGGAGAGGATATTATGAAAATAAAGGCATTAATTTTGTTCGTTTTATTAATAAATTTTCCTCTATCCATTGCGGCAATAGAAATACCTAAGGATAGCTATACAAAAACTGCAAAGGAAGATATATTAAGCTTGATGATGGCTTATCCCGAATATATCTTAGATGTGAAAGCGAAAGATAATAATTTGTATCTAGTTATGAAGTCCGGTAAGGAAATTTTATACGATGATAAGAAAGTAAAAAATTTCGGGGAAAAACTTGGGAATGGCGACTTGCAAGATATGCTGGAAGAACCTTATCCATTAGTACCCATAGACAAATTAATGGAAGATAACCGTGACCCTGGTAGAGTAAGAATATATCCTTTATTAAAGGAAGTATATGGTAATAGCAAAAATTCTATAGAGAAAAACCTATCCAATATAAATTTAACGTGGAGGAATTGTACTTTTAACAATAAAAATAATGCAGGGAACTCATTAGAGGCTGCTATGAAAGAGCTAAAAGAAATATCAAGAAGTAAACCCTCTATAGTTTCAGTGCTTTTGCCGATAAGTGGAACCTTTAATTATAGGGTTATTGCAAGAACAGGACAGTTAAGTCCTCATGCCTTCGGTATAGCTATAGATTTAAGGAGCAATAGTAAAGATTATTGGCAATGGGCTTCAAAAAAAGATGGGGAAGCAAGACTTAAGTCCTATCCAAAGGAAGTAGTGAAAGCTTTTGAAAATAATAATTTTATTTGGGGAGGTAAATGGTCTCATTTTGATATATTACATTTTGAATATAGGCCTGAAATAATTATAAAGGCAAGACTTTTTTCTACTGGTGTAAATAGCATAGAATGGTATCCAGATAATTTAAAAGATAACAAAGAGGCCATGGGTTATATTGAAAAAATTGATAATGTTTTAAAATAAAATAAAAGGGGCATAGGCAATGTTTTTTTTTAGAGGCAATAAAAAGAAAGTCCTTATCTTCCTTAGTTTTCTGAGTTCGATTATATTACTTTGCGGATACAGTCAGAGTAAAAGTGAAGTAGTCATATATTCTGATGAAGAAATTAAATCTGCAATGGAACAACTTTTCCAAAATAAAGCGAAGGCCGTATTAACCGGAGATCTGGAGGCATTAGATGGTATTTATGATAGAAATACTAAATTTGGTAATTGGGCTTGTGAATACGAAGAAAGAAAAATAAAATATCTTCATAACTGGGGAGCGAAGCAGGGAATAAACTTCATTGATATTAGTCCCAAAATAATAATAAGGAAAAAATATCTTAAGGAAAACCGATGTAGCATAAATCTTATATGTTCCACCCTCTATAAATACTCTTATGAGGATCAGCCAGATATAATAAATGAATCTAGAATTGGAACTTATCATAATATGACTGTAGTGAATAGGGAAGGAACTTGGGTAGTTACTAAGGAATGGTATAATGATCCCTTTGCAGATTCCTTATCCATAAATAGTTTAAAAGTAGATTCTATGAAGCAATTTATAGTAAGCCAAGTAGCAAGAGATATGTCCACTATATTAGATAGAAGAAAAAATGCTATTACTTATGCTCAGGAGTTCTGTGGATCCGCCAGCGACGAAAAAAATAATTACAAATATAATAAAAAATATTTGGATTATAATCCTAAAGGTGGCGACTGTGCAAACTTTGCTTCTCAAATACTATTTGAAGGTGGCAAATTTAGAAAAAATTCCAGCTGGAATTATGCAGGAGAAGGAAACAGAGCATGGGTTAATGCGGATGGCTTTAAGGGATATATGGTTAATAGTGGAAGAGCTTCCGTTATTGCTTATGGTAATTATGAAAAGGTACTTAAGGTTTCCTACAAGCTTTTACCTGGAGATTTTGTAGGATATGAAAAAAAAGGAGACATCACTCATATATCCGTTGTAACAGGAGCAGATTCAAAAGGCTATAGCTTAGTAACCTGCCATAATACAGATAGAAATAATGTCCCTTGGGATCTTGGTTGGAGCGATAAGGCTATAAAATTTTATCTTGTGAGAGTTCATTTTTAATTATATTTGTAATTTCTTAAGATTATAAAACTCTCCCTTTAAATCAACTAATTCCTGATAGGTTCCGTTTTCAATTGATTTTCCATCTTTCATAACTACTATTTTATCTGCATTCCTAATTGTAGAAAGACGATGAGCTACTATAAAAGTAGTTCTGTTTTTTATTAAATTTTCCATAGCATTTTGTACTGCAAGCTCAGATATATTATCTAAGGCAGAGGTAGCTTCATCTAATATTATGACCTGAGGATCCCTAATAAGGGCTCTTGCTATAGCTATTCTCTGCCTTTGCCCTCCAGAAAGCTTACCACCTACAAAGGCAATACATTCTCCTTTTTTTACCTTTAAATTAAAGTCGTCCAATACCTTTTCGTCAGAGTTTCTGTAACTAAAACCTACATGATTAAAAATGAATTCACCATCTACATTTTTTATTTTTAACTTTCCTTTATTATCTTCTATATCATTGACTAGTATTATTTCTCCAACAGAATTGATTGATTCTATTCCTCTTACTATATTAGGATAATTATTTATAAGATTTGATACCTGAGTTAGAATGGATGTAAAATAGCTTTGATATAAGACTACATCTCCGATTGTTATTTTGCCATTGTAAGCTAAAGATCCTGTAAAGGCTAAACACATAACTTGAAAAATCTGAAAGGTTGCCCAGCTACTAGAACCAAACAATGCAGATATTATATCCAATTTATAGCCACTATTTTTTACTCTATTTAGTTGTTTATCTATTCTTTTTATCTCTAGATTTTCCAAACCATGAGCTCTGGTTACAGGTACCATTTCAACCATTTCTGCCACATTAGAAGACATCTCTTCAATTTTTTTTCTAAAGTCTGTGTTCACAGTTCTAATATTTTTTCTAAAAAAAGTTACTAGCAAAAGTGAAATAGGAAGGGTGACTAGAAAAAATCCAGTTACTACCAGACTTTTAGATACTATTACCAGAAGTGCTATGGTTATATTAAAAAAAACAGGCAAAACCATACGGGTAAATTTTTTATAAGGAAAAAGAATACCGATAAGAGTATCTTACCAAGATTATCCTTATATAAATATAATAGTGTCCTTATAGGTTTATTTCTAGATATTTATACAATTTAGTAGTATTATAATTATAGTGTTTAATATGGGGGATAAAGTATGTCAAAAGAAAGAAATGGATATTTCTACCTAATTTATACAGTTGTTTTCATCAATATATAAAAAGGATAAAGTAAAATTAAGTAAGATTATAGGTCTACTCATTGGCTTAATTGGTATACTTGCAGTGTTTATTAACAAATTAGATTTTAAAGATCTAAGCGTAACAAATCCTATATTAGCCTTAGCTTCTGCTATGTTTTTTGCTGTATATACTTTGATTGGAAGAAAGGTATCAGTAAGAATGGGAAGCTTAAAGATGAATGCCTACTCCTTTATATTAGGAAGTTTGATTATGCTACCAGGGCTCATCGTCTTTAAAATTTCTCCTATAGCTTTTAGCTATAAGGGTTTGCCGCAAATACTTTTCTTATCCTTTTTTGTAACAGGTATAGCTTATTTAACTTATTTTAAAGGTCTTGCCATATTAGGTGCAAGCAATGGTTCTTTAGTATTTTTTGCAAAACCTGTTTTAGCAAGCATTATTGCAATAATATTTTTAAAAGAAACATTAAGTATAGATCTTATTGTCGGCACGCTTCTTGTATTATTTGGAATAGCAATAGTTCTAAGGGGCGAAAAAGTATTAAAGACTAAAGGAGGTGACAAAATGCTGTATGAATTAAGAATATATCATATTTATCCAGGGAAAATGAAGGATATACATAAGAGATTTTCTCAAATAACACTTGAGTTATTTAAAAAGCATAACATGATAACATTAGACTTCTGGGAGGACGCGGAAGGAAAAGAGATAATATATTATATACTAGAACATCCAAGCAGGGTAGCAAGGGATAAAAACTTTGAAGATTTTCAAAAGGATCCTGAATGGATAGAAGGAAAAAGACTTTCTGAACTAGATGGTCCTATAGTTGAAAATGTTGAAAGTATATATATGTCTAGAGTCCCTTATTCACCATATAAGGGGTAAAAGGTACTAAAATGAATGGTGACACACCTAAAGGTATGTCACCAATTTTTATTACAACAATATTTCTTTACCAGCTGCTGCTGAGGTATATATGCCATTAAGCATTTTCTGAACATTAAGTCCATCCTCTGCAGTGGCGATTGGTTCCTTTTGCTCTTTTACGCAATCAATAAAATGTCTTATTTCATTAGCAAAGGAATCTTCTTTATCTACAGTTGGAGCTGAGTCCATTAAATAATGTTCCACTTCATCATAAACCATGAAAGGACTTAAGCTTGCTCCAGCTTTACTACCAAATATATTGCTGTAGGTATCAGTTTCCTTTCCGTTTATTGCCCAACTAATTTCAAAATTCATTGAAGCTCCATTTTCAAACCTAATCAATCCATTAGCAGAATCCTCTGTATTGAATACTAAATTGTCAGTATCAAAAGCTGTCCATCTACCAACACCCTTAGTTTGATAATCTCCAATTTTACTAAAAGTTGTAGCACTAACGCTAATAGGCTTTGGCTTACCCATAAAGTACCAGGTAAGATCAATTACATGGACTCCAATATCTATTACAGGACCACCACCAGATTTAGATAAGTCAGTGAACCAGCCAAGAGGGGTTCCTCTTCTTCTAAGCCAACCAGCTTTTGCATAGTATATTTCCCCAAGCCTTCCTGATTCTGCAATTGTCTTTATTGCTTTACTATCAGCTCTGAATCTATTAACGAAGCCCATCATAAAGGTTACATTATTTTCTTTAGCTGCCTTAAGCATTGCTTCACCTTCACTAGGATTCATAGCCATAGGCTTTTCACATAATATATGCTTTCCAGCCTTTGCAGCAGCAATGGCAGCAATTGAATGAGCATTGTTCCAAGTGCATACGCTGACTGCATCAATATCATCACAAGCTAAAAGATCATTAAAATCTGTAACAGCATATTTCATGCAATATTTATCCGCAACTTCTTTTGCTCTTTGACCATTTAAATCACATATACCAACTAACTCTACGTCCTTTTGTTTTAAATAAGCAGGGATATGAGCATTTTGTGCAATATTACCCGCTCCAATAAGACCTATTCTTACTTTGCCATCTTTCATAAATTTCAACCCCTTATGTATTTAATTTTCAATTAATATATAAAATAACCATCCCAAATTACTTTACCACAGGGAAATAATATGTTATATAATTAATATATAAAAAAGTATAACAAATTTGTCCTAGGAAGGTAACGTTTATGGAAGAACCTTATTTTGAAGAATTCCAGTTTGGATCTACAGACATTATATATCCCTTTAATTGTAGTATTTGTGATAACTCTAATAAAGAGATGATTTATCACTCTCATTGGCATTATTATATAGAATTACTTTATATTTTACAGGGGGAAGCAAGAATATTTTTAGGTGGAGATTATTTTGATACCTCTAAGGGAGATTTCATATTAATAAATAGTCGGGAAGTTCATCAAATATATGCTAAGGAAGGCAAGCATACTAGATATATTGTAATAAAATTTGATCCCGAGGTATTATACACTACTTCAAGAAGTATTTTCGAAGCAAAATATGTAATACCCTTTACAATGGCTAAGTCCCTTCACCAAAAAGTGTTTTTTAAAGAGGATATAGACCCTACAGAGATTCCTAACCTAGTAGAAAGGATATATAAGGAGTTTAAAGATAAAAATTATGGCTTTGAGCTGGCAATAAGAACTTATATAGGAAGTTTGTTTTTATGGGTTCTCAGAAGCTGGGAGAAAAAAGGCGTAAAGTTACAAGTAGAAATGTCCTCCAAGGATGTAGATACTAAAAAGCTTCAGATTATATTAAATCATTTAGATTTACATTATAATGAAGAAATATCTGTGGAGGCTATGGCAAAGCTGTGCAATATGAGCTATAGCTATTTTTCTAGACATTTTAAAAGGGTAATGAGAAAAACCTTTACAGAATATCTAAATTATATAAGGGTAACTGAAGCAGAAAAATTACTTCTCTCTACTGACTTAAATGTAACACAAATAGGATTAAATACTGGTTTTACGAGTTCTAGCTATTTCATAAAACAGTTTAAACATTACAAAAACATATCACCTAAGCAATATAAAAAGAGGACTTTAGCTGATTAAAGAGTTAACCAGCCTTGCCCCCGAAATACAGCAAATTCATTTCAGGGACACACCTGCCACACCGAAGACATACTCTTTAACGATAATTTCGACATAACGAATAAATCTTCACATTCGATCAAGAGTCAGCAGGTATGTCCCTAATGTCATTAAGTTAGAGTATTTGTCATTACCCAATATATGTTTATTTATATAATAAGAGGTAAATGAAGCTGAATTTATAGTTTTATTTAGCTCTTATTTATATTTTTCTTATTTTTAGGCATGCAAATTAAGCAGATAGTTATATCCACTTAAAAAGAATGAAAAATTATTATATTTTATGCTACTCTATATAGGAAGCTTATTACTGCTTTTCCTCTGACTTTACGAGGGGCTTTGCGTCCACTTCGGATTGGCAGGATATTCTTGCGAATAAGAGCTTCAACATCTGGTGGAGATATATAA
>DATCIH010000139.1:0-3474 GCA_036507955.1 Clostridiaceae bacterium
GAAAAACAATAGAAATGTTTTTCAGGGAATGAAGGATGCCTTCGACGATAATGTTGTAACCTTAAAAATGGAATAATAGTATAAGGCCACTATACTTTATTTAGAGGCCTTATTTATCGACCCTATATCTGAACTGTAACTTAATTTTCATACTATCTAATAATTTAATTGCATTTTTATCTAAATGTTTTGTTGTAGTAAATAGACTTTATGTAAATTATTAAATATGATATAGTTTAAATTTGATAACAAATCAAAAGGAGCTGATACTATGAAATGGGCTGAAGCAAGAAGCTTGTACCCAGACCAATGGGTGAAGATAAAAGTCTTAAATTCACATATAGAAGAAAATTATTTATATGTTGATGAATTAGATATAATCAAATTGATTAATAGTAATAAAGAAGCTACCTCAGAATTAACCAAAAGTACTGGGGATAATTTAGTCTTCCATACAAGCCATAATGTTATTAAAACAAAATTAATAAAAAGTCTCGGTTTATATAGGAGAATCCAAAGTTGAAGCTCAAATACAGTGAGGGTTTGCTATTACCATGGCTATGAAACAATAACATAAATTAGTACACCATTCTCATGTAGGTATTTATGGTACTAATGAATCAAAAAGCTATTAAAAAGCCTGAAAGTAATCTAACGAAAAATATAAGGGTAAAAGGTCCTTATCTAATAAGTTATAAGTTATCTGGCAACCAGTTTCTTTGGTACAACTAACTAAGGATTTTCATATAGTAAATTATGATTATTATTTTGGAGGATAAATAGTGCTTGTTTATGTTTACAATAATGCCAACAATACTGTAGAGGCATACAATCGAAACTTAACAGATCCTATGCCCTATGTAAGTGGCAGAACTTTAACCCTGGGGGAATTCAAAAATACTAGTAACACAAATATTCTATGGACAGATAGAAGAGCCATGGTAGCATGGAATACATTACGAAGGAATTATGGTAAAAGTATTTTTGTGGAATATGCTTTTAGCAGAATATCTCAAGGAGGGCATACCAATCAATCGCAACATTACGCAGGTGTAGCCTTTGATGTTGGGCAAAATCTTGATAATGCTGGAAGAGCTGCATTAAGAGCAGTAGCGGTAAATTCAGGGGTATGGTCTTATGTGGAACCTGGGAGTTTAACTCCTCATTGGGTTCATGTGGATAAAAGGCTTTCCCCTCCAGCTTGCCCTGTTGGAGGATACCCAGCTGTAGGGATGGGTAGTAAAGGGGTATATGTCTTTGTTCTTCAGGATGCCCTTATGTCTATTGGCTATACCGGAACTGGGCTAGATGGAGCGTTTGGTCCTGGTACTGGAAGAGCAGTAGTAAGATTTCAAGGAAGTCAGGGCTTCCAGCAACTGGGGTGGTAGATTGTAACACTTGGGTAAGATTAACTGCTTCAGTGTAAAAGTAATGCTCAAAGCAAAAAACAAAAAAGCTTTGAGCATTTTGTTTAAAAAATAATTATTGTTAATCAATAAATAATTATTGATTATTGTTATAACCTATAGTAATATATTATTTAGATGATAAAGGGAGGAATATTAATTGAAGGATGATAAATATAAACCAATGGCAATCCTATTAACTTATACTTTAGATATACTTATGACCTTTGGAGGAATAGCCCTTATTTTTATACTGTATAAAACTTTCTCTTCTATAACTGAGGGTAATAGATTAAAGTACATATTTAACTCATTAATTTTCTTTACAGGTACTAGTTTACTCCTTGCTATACTTTATGAGCTTAGAGCTATACTGAAGTCTGTGATAAAAGCTGGACCGTTTACTATGAAAAATGTTAAAGCTCTAAATCTTATTGCTGTTTTTAGTTTTATGATTACTATATGTTATCTGATAAATTACTTTTATAACAATCAGTTTAAAAGCTTTCAGATTATATCTATCGATGCTACAGGTATTCATACAGATACAGAATTTCTTATTTTCTTCTTTGCAGGCTCTTTAATATTGATTTTAGCTAAGGTATATAAGATAGCAGTGGAAGTGAAGGAAGAAAATGATTTTACAATATAATGAGGTGATAATATGGCAATAATAGCAAATTTAGATGTGATGATGGCAAAAAGGAAAATATCCCTTTCAGATTTGGCTTTAAGGGTGGGGCTTACAAATGCCAATTTATCCATACTTAAAACCGGTAAAGCAAAGGCTGTAAGATTTTCTACTTTAGAGGCAATATGTAAAGAACTCGATTGTCAACCAGGAGATATTCTTGAATACAGAAAAAACGAGGAGTGATATTTTTGGAAGATAATATAATAGAAAATAATAATAAAAGTTTTATTTCCATGGGATTCGCATTATTTATTGGAATCGTTTATGACAGATTATTTATTGGAAAATCTATTGGCATATCCTTTACAATTTTTGTCTTATTATGTATGATATTTTATTTTTGGTATGTAAAAAAGGAAATAAGATTTCAATTAACTTTAGGATGGTTTCTACTAATACCTATTATGGTTTTATCCTTTAACTTTTTTATATTTACTAACCCAGTCCTATATGCCTTTAATATTTTAATTATTCCTTTTCTAATGGTGGTAAGCTCAATTCTTATAAATAAACCTAATTATAGATGGTATGATATTTCCTTTGTGGCAATTATATTTGAAAGTTCAGTAATAAAGGCCATTGGGAATGGAGTTAAATCCTTCAGTATTTTTGGTAGAATTAAAGGCTTAAATAAGAGCATGAATAAGGGGCACAGAAAACAAATATTATTAGGATTAATAATATCTATACCCCTACTTTTCTGGATAATTCTATTATTAAATTCTGCAGATATGGTATTTAGCTTTTATATAAATAATATTGGAGCGATTTTTGATAACTTTAACTTCAGGGAGCTCTTATCCCATATTTTTGTAATATCAATAATCTCTGTATATATATTAGGCTTTGTTTTAAGTTTTGATAAAAAAGATTCAATCTATTCTAAGGAAGAAGTCTCCTCTAAGGTTTCCTGGGAGGTTGTTACCTTACTCACCATAACAATACTATTAAATGTAGTATATTGTATATTTACAATAATACAATTTTCTTATCTTTATGGTGGAGGAAATAAAGTACTACCAGCTGGCTTTACCTATGCAGAATATGCTAGAAAGGGGTTTTTTGAACTAGTAGCTCTAACTCTTATCAACCTAATAATCGTTTTGAGCATATCTAAATTTGCAGATAAAAGAAGTAAAGGACAAAGCGTTATATTAAATATCCTTTTATCCTTCATAGTTTTCTTCACCTTAAGCATGCTTTACTCAGCAAGCTATAAGCTATCATTATATGAAGCTAGCTATGGCTTTACTTATCTTAGATTGTTCGTCCATGTTTTTATGATATTCTTACTCATAGCAAATATTATGGTCTTTATTGGAATATGGTCTACTAAACTTAAGGTTATGAAATCTTTGATATTGACAGCTTTAG
>DATCIH010000140.1:0-3639 GCA_036507955.1 Clostridiaceae bacterium
TTATTTTTTATCTAATACAGAAGTTGAAGGACATCCTTCAACTCCAACTTTTAAAGATTTTCTAATTTAGTGTGATGGGATTAATTTTGTTTTTCTTAACTCCCTTTCTTTATAAATCTCTTCTTCTAATAAACTTTTGAAATTGTCAATTATAATCTTAAATCTATAAGATCCGAGTCTCTGAAAGTTCTTCTTGTTTCAGAAAAATCATGATCATTATAAACCAAACTTATTTACTTTTATTCCAATATCAGCAGAATATTTATTAACTCTTTCTCAAATCCCGCTATTTCACTAAAATTATGGGTTAAAAAATCTAATCTGTTTGGTATGCTTGCCATACCTTTTATCTCCCATTGATTGCACTCAAATATTCATTTGTATTAACATTATACTGTTTAACAGTTAAACTTTTTTGTTAAATTTATCAAATATAAGTTTACTTTTATAGTCTAATATAGTTCTCTAAAGCTCTTGGGTTAGTATGAATGTCCATACTCAATACCCTGTAGGCACATTGATAAAATTCCTCTAGGTCAGCCCTTTTTGCCCACTCTTCCACAGAAATCATTTTTATCCCCTTTTCTCTATTCTCTTTTTTTAAATCCTCATATAAAGTTTCAGGAATTTCTTCTTTTATGTCTTTAAATATATCCTCATTCTTTTTATCATTTACTGCCTTACCAAATCTTTCTCTATCTTTGTTATCCATCATAACAAAATCCTGAGCATAGTCACTATTGTCGCAGATAGCTTTAAGTATAAAGGCTGACTCTAAGACTGTCCTTATTATTATCCTTCCCTCTACAGATAATCCGTATCTATATAGTAAAACTGAGGACTGAAAGCTATTTAATACCTTGGCATATAGGCAGGAAGCCGATATTTCCTGACTATCTTCATTATTCACTAAAAATAAGAACTTTAACTCTTGAGCAAATTTATTCAAAGCATAACACAAGTCAAATACTTCTCTATTTTCTATATATAAATGTCTTGTGAAATACTGACTATTTGTTCCCCTAAAAATCCGAGTTCATCAAAATCCATAAAATCCTCCAGGCGAAATAAAATATTTTATAATTATTATACCTAGTATAATTTATACTATCAACCACCTAGAGTTATATCCTGCCTATTATACCAGCTAAGGGCCTCATAAAATTGGTCGATTTTAAAATCGGGCCAATAATCATCGATTATATAGAAATCAGAATATATAGATTGAATTGGAAGAAACCCACTCAATCTTCTTCTTCCACCCCAACGGACTATTAAATCCACCCTAGAAATATCTTTAGAATTTATTAAGGTAGAAACTTTTCCTTTAGATGAACCTGCACCTTTTAAATTGTCCAGATCCCATTCCCAGCTATAATTAACTAAAAAATTGACCTTAATTCCACCCTCTCCAAATCTTCTTCTCTTAGTAAACTCCTTTAGCTCTATTGGAAACATTTCTGAATCCTTATTGCCCACAACTAATAGTTCTGCATTTTCCTTTGATAGTAGCTCCACTGCTTGAATACAGGCATTAGTAAAAGCCTTCCTTTGCTCCCTGGGTCTTTTAGTATTATCCATTGTAAATCCATAATAGGTCATTTCCTTTATTCCCAACTCTTGACAATGTTTAAACAAAATTAACCCAGGGTCAATCCCAGAGACATACCCCATTTCCTTAGTCAAACCCTTCTCTTCTGCCCATCTTCTATTGCCATCAGGTATTATTCCAATATGGTTTGGTTTTCTCATATTTGTCACCCTATCTTAAATAAAAAATTAATTGATAGATATATCGCAAATTATTAAAAAATTAATTGATAGATATATCGCAAATTATTAAAATCATTATACTACCAATTTCCAGAATATTCAATGAAGGTGAGATTAATTTGTCGTTTTAAGTCATTTTTTTCTAACAGTATATAGGGCAAGTAGGAGTCCATTACTTAATAAGGTGATCCATTAAATATCTTGGTTTGGAATTACTATATCTGTACGATTATGTACCACTGCAACTTGACAACAGACAACTTGTAATTTAATATTAAGTTGTAGGTTAATCGTGGGTGATCAGCATGTCACATTATTCTTGAAGAGGGTAGTCACGAATTTCTGCCGGACGGACTTTTGGCGTCCCGGGTATGAAATCGGCCCCCAAATCCGTTCGCCCATGTAATCATGCAATTCCTCATGTTGTCAATAATAATTCCAGTAATGGATAAATTTGAAACAGATGTAAATAATAAAAAAACCTATACTGGCGAGGATGATGAAGAAGCTTAAATTGTGAGGGAAAACCTTGTAACTTTGTATACGATGATAAAACGATAGGAAAAGAATAAAAAAATATATATAAATTCAAACAATTATTGTTATTAATAAGCTATAAAAATTATGGAGGTATGATTATTTTCTTGAGAATTAAGTACAATGATCTTAAATTATACAAATATTTAAAGGAAGGTGTTTTTTATGTCTAAAAAAAAGATATTTACGAGGGAACAGGCTAAGGGAATAGGTGAAAATCTTGGAATAAACTGGAGCAAGTTTAATACAGAACAATTTAGAATGGGACTTGACGTTGAACTTGAACATGGCACAATAGATCCACATACCAATGTATCAAATAATGATTCATTAATTACAGGCAAGATTGCACTTGCACATTTGATAGAATTTCCTGACTACTATAACAGACTTGAAAAAATGGAAACTGAAGCAAAAAAATATTGGGAAGATAAATTAATAAATATAAAATAAAAAATAAATTTTGGAGGTATAATTATGATTGTACTTAAACAAGTATATAAATGTGAAGTTTGTGGAAATATCGTTGAGGTTATGCATGCAAGTGCTGGGGTTTTAGTTTGTTGTGGACAATCTATGATATTACAAGTTGAAAATGTTGTGGATGCAGCAAAGGAAAAACATGTGCCAGTTGTTGAAAAGGTTGATGGTGGAGTTCTTGTTAAAGTTGGTGTAGTTGAACATCCAATGTTAGAAAAACATTATATTGAATGGATAGAAGCTCAAACTGAAAATAAAATATATAGAAAGTATCTAAACCCTGGAGATAAACCTCAAGTCCTATTTCTTGTTGAAGAAGAAGTTTTATGCGTAAGGGAATATTGTAATATTCACGGATTATGGAAAGCATAAGCCGTTTCATTTAGTAATATTAAATTTTAAATAATGGTATATACAAGCTAATAAGAGGAATAAAATTGAAAAGTTTAAAAGGAACAAAAACTGCTGAAAATCTTTTAAAATCATTTGCAGGAGAATCGCAAGCAAGAAATAGGTATAATTTTTATGCTTCTGTAGCTAAAATGGAAGGTTATATCCAGAGTGGAAACATATTTACTGAACAGCCGGTAATGGAGTATATGGAACATTCATAATCTTTCAAATATTAAATTGATTTATGAATATAACCATTAGAGGTTGATAATAGTTACCCATTATAACTATTACATATTTAAAAAATATATAGAGGAGGCAAAAATAATGAGCATGATTACTATGAAAGATGGTACACAGATTTATTATAAGGACTGGGGCACAGGACAACCTGTTGTGTTTAGCCATGGTTGGCCACTCAGTTCAGATAGTTGGGAGGCTCAAATGATGTTCTTA
>DATCIH010000141.1:0-13846 GCA_036507955.1 Clostridiaceae bacterium
AACCATATGATATCTATTTTACCGTAATTTGTACATAACTCTGCTACTTGGTTGTGCATATAATCAAGGTAATTATCAAAATTACATTTCTTATCTTTAAAGTTTTCATTATCTCGCATAGGATGTATCTTATCATTATAAGCTTGATAATCCTGATGATGCCAATCTAACAATGAATAATAAAGTCCAATTTTTATTCCTTCTGCTCTAAAAGCTTCTACATATTCCTTTATTAGATCCCTGTTGGACTTGGTATTTGTACTTTTATAATCGGTAAATTTACTATCGAAAAGGCAAAAGCCATCATGATGCTTTGCAGTCATAACTGCATATTTCATTCCTGCTTCTTTTGCTGCCTTTGCCCAGGCCTTTGGATCATAACTTGTTGGATCGAATTCTTCAAAATAAGGTTCATAGTCTTCTATAGGAATTTTTTCTACAGACCTTACCCATTCTCCTCTAGCTGGAATGGAATACAGACCCCAGTGTATGAACATTCCAAAACGAGAGTTATTAAACCATTCAGTTCTCTTTTCTCTTTCTTCAATAATCGTCACTTTTATACCTCCAATATTTTCTGATATACTAATTCTAGTCTTATTGGCCTATAATTTTAATATACAAAATTAACTTGTTTTTATATAAAACTAAGCATCCTTGAGAACGAAAACGGGAAACGGGACGAAACGGGGACGGTTCATCGTTACTTATTGAAATAATCACTTTTAAGCTTGTCCTAAGCTGAATTAGTATTGAATTCCAATAAAAAACCAGTCCCTTAAAATGTAACTTATCATCAGCCATCCCCCATTCATAATTTATTGGATAATTAAATAAGGGTTGTCCATTATTTACCTACTTAAATAAAATATATATTAGCCAGATTTTTAACCTAAGCTGCAGAATATCTCTCAATAATGTCATCTACAATTGTAGAATACTTTTCATTTTCAATAATAAGATGGTATCCTTTCTCACAAAGTCGCCACATTCCTGAAATAGTAATATTACCAACAAATTTACAAATTTCCTTGAGAGAATAATTGCATAATGTACGCATTATAGTAACACATAAAGCTTTTATTTCTGTGTTTTTATGGCTGTTTTTTAGGTGAATATTAACGGTGCTTTCTGTATAACTGGAAATAAATTTAATAACATCTTTTGGTTTCAGATTCCTAACCAATATTTTTCTCTCGCAACTAGTCTGGGAGCCCTCATCTGTAAATTCTATATCCAATTTATCATTGGAAGTATTCCTAATGTTAACAAAATCTAAATAAGCCTTTTTAGCACTAAAAGTGTCCTTACTAAAAAAGCTAAGAATATAATTAACATCTAAAATACCAAAGCTATCTTGAGCATTCCCCATATATATTCCAAGACTTGAATATTTATAAGCACTCGTTCTATTGTAATACTTTTTTATGTCTCTGGGATTATTATGAATATAGGCTGAAAGATTAATTAAATATTTATAGTTATTTATCAATTTGCTTTTGAATCTATCTTGAAATACGTGTCCATGCCTACTATATTTTGTATTAAAATATGCAGAATAGCACTGATTAATTGATTTCATGATCTTGCTAATATCAGCTCCGCAACAATCTAATGCCACATGGGCGTGGTTTGTCATTAGGCAATAAGCATATACTTTGAATCGATAAATGTGTTGATACTTTTTAATAAATAATAAATATTTATCCTTGTCAGCAAAATTTCTAAATAGGGGAATATCGCTGACACTCCTCACCATAATATGGTAAATACCCTCATCGTTTTTAACTCTAGCAACTCTTGGCATATATATCATCCTTTTATGTTTTATTATTTGCTTAGATACTTGCCTTAAGTTCAGGATCTTAATCAATAGAGTAGCGGATGATTGTTGCTACTCTCTTATTCAGACTAATCATGAACCGTCCCCTTCCCCCCGTGACTAATCATGAAGCGTCCCCTTCCTCCCCGTCTACCTCTCTCTATTTTCTGTTCAATACTTCCGCAATTACTCTTGCCAAATATTTTGCAGTATTCTTTGACTCTGTGATCGTATTTACTTGTGATCCCACCTCAACTAGCACCGAATTATTACTTTTATCTTGGTTGAAAAATCGTGTTCCATGGTCATAGTAATAAATACCTCTACATAACCCAGGAAAGAATTTATTTGAAGTTTCAACAATTTTATTGGCCATAACCATATTCGTTGTAAAATGTGGATTGTTTTTAGCCATAACTAGCTCCATTTTGGAAACACTTTCCCCATTTATTTGTTTTGTTACTGTTGCTTTATCCTCTATAGAATCTCTATGAAGATCTATAACTAATTTAAAATCTCCGTATTTTTTAATATTTTTATCTACAGTTACTGCAGACCTTTCATAGCTGCTATTATATAATATTAGGTCGTGGACAGTTTTATCATGGACTACAGATATATTATAATCAGTTTGCAAAATGTTACTCAGCTCATCTCCCACAGCAACCACACTCTGTGTCGGATCTGTATTGGTTTGAGGTCCTGGTTTATAGCTTTCACAGGTATGGGTGTGATATATGAATACATCTGGTTTAGGATTTAGAGCCACAGCTTTTAAGCTAGGATCATAAGTCTTGTCGATAGTATCCACCACTTGATTATTTGAAGGTACTTGAGCCACTTCGCTATTAAGAGGAGTACCTTCAGCCTTTACTACCTCCCCATCTCCAAGCGCGTAAGGTGCTAATATAACCTGATTTGTAGTACCTTCAATCTCAGCACCTAGAACCAAGCTTGACATTTCCTTTTTCAATATAGATAAAGGGCTTTTTATGTTTGTTCCCAGTACCTCTAATGCACTTTCTGCTAAGCTCTTTTGATTTTCTGATGTTTCTTCCTGAATACCTAGGATTGACATTCGCATAATATCTATATAAATACTACTTTTTCCATCTACGCTAGTAGTAGTTTTAAATAGATTAAAAATCAAAACTACTACTACAAAAAATATTAAAATAGAGGAACTTATAATTGAAATAGACTCATGGTTTTTCAAATTATCCATATGTTTTTCTCCTTCAATGTATATAGCATTTATATTACCTAAAGAGTACTACCTTAATTTAATAAATAACCTTACAGATATATTTATTACTCATCTACTAAAAAAATGAATAGATTATCTATAAGTGAGCATATAATTTATTTATTTAATATATCTGAAGGATAAAACGGAGAATTATATGGTTATATTGGAAATATTACTATAATTAAGCATTTACTTCTTAAGACATTTAAAAAAACTACGAGAATATAGTAAACAGGGATGTAGTTTATTTAAAAGCCAGGAAGGTGAAAAAATGAAAATAGCAAACTCTTTAATTTCCATGTCAAGTAGTCACAGTTCTGAGGTTATCTATTCCAAAAGACAAAATATCCAAGCATGGGATAATCGCGGTTCCCCAACAAGTCAAATCTCTAAAAATATTAAAAATATCTTAGATAATGCTTTAGTGGACAAGCTTCAGATTTCTCATGCTGCCTTTAAAAAGTTTAGGGAACAGGTAACTGAGCTTACAAGTTCAAACGTGTCACAAACTCAGGATTTATCCACTAGTATTGTCTCAGGTCTATCAGAAAAGGATAAGCTAATAATAACTCTCATTGAGGAAACCTTAAGTGCTATAATCGGCAGAAAAATAACTTTTGTTAGACCTAAAGACGTAAATACGAACAATATTCAAGTCAACCTACCATTTCATTTAAAAGGTACTCCCATAAAAAGCACCTCGGAAAATAGCTCTCCAAAATCAGAAGGTTGGGGGATTAATTTTAATTCTCAAGAAATCTATAAAGAAACTGAAAGTATGAATTTTAAAGCAGCTGGGATGATAACTACTGACGATGGTAAACAAATCAACTTCTCAGTAGAACTTGCAATGAGTAGAAGCTTTGCTACTGAAAACAATATTAGCTTTAAAGCTGGAGATGCTCTCTTAGATCCTTTAGTCATAAACTATGCTGGTAAAGCCGCTTTGCTTACAGATACTAAATTCAGCTTCGACATAGATTCCGATGGTAAGGAGGATCAGATTTCCTCATTAAAGGAAGGAAGTGGCTTTTTAAGCCTAGATCTTAATAATAATGGTAAAATAGACAATGGTTCTGAGCTATTTGGTCCTAAAACCGGAAATGGTTTTCAGAATCTAGAAAACTATGATACTGATAAGAATGGCTGGATAGATGAAAATGATTCTATCTTTAATAAGCTACGTATTTGGACTAAGGATTCAGATGGTACTGATAGGCTATTTGCTCTTGGTGAGAAAGGGATAGGTGCTATTTATTTGGGTAATACAGCTACCGAATTCACCATGAAAAATTCCTCTAATGATACTCTAGGTAAGGTATCCCAGTCAGGAATATTTGTTAGAGAGGATGGCACCGTTGGTACCATGGGAGACATAAAAGTATAAATAATGGCCCAAGCAGATTTTACCGCTTGGGCTATTATTTAATCTATTATTTACTTAGCACTTCATGGGCTTCTTTAAGCTTTTCAATTATTTTAATTTTCTGTGGACAAACGCTTTCGCAATGACCACATTCAACGCAATTGTCCGCCTTTTTGCTTTTATCTAATCCGTTATTATACCATGCTGAAGGACCTGCTAAATCATTGTACATAGCGGTTTCATTATAAATCTTAAATACACCAGGAATATCAACTCCAGATGGACAAGGCATACAATAGGCACAGGCTGTGCATGGTACCTTTGTAAGCTCAGCATATTTAGCTTTAACTCTATCAACCAAATCATTTTCTTCCTTGGTTAAAGAGTTAGGCAATGCTTTTTGCGCAACTGCTAGATTTTCATCTAATTGTTCCTGAGCATTCATACCACTTAATATAACGGATACTTCTGGATGATTCCATATCCAACTTAAAGCCCAACCCACAGGTGTCCTTTTAACCTTAGCTGTATCCCATAATGTTTGAACAGGACAAGGTGCTTCTTTAGCAAGCTTCCCGCCAAGTAAAGGTTCCATTACTACAACCGCCATTTTTTTAGCTGCTGCATAACGAAGGCCTTCCGTGCCTGCTTGATTTGCCTGATCCATAAAGTTATATTGAATCTGGCAAAAATCCCATTCATAGCTATCAACGATATCCTTGAATACCTCCAACTTATCATGGAAGGAAAATCCTATGTGCTTTATTCTTCCATCCTTTTTAGCCTTCTCAATAAATTTAAAGCAATCTAAGCTCTTTATATTTTTCCAAGAATCAGCATTTAAAGCATGCATCAGATAAAAATCTATATGATCTGTCTCAAGCTTTTCAAGTTGTTCATTTAATAGTCTATCAAAATCCTCATGGACTTTAACAAACCATACTGGAGATTTAGTGGCTAGATATACCTTTTCTCTATATCCATCTTTTAAAGCCTTACTAACTAAAAGTTCACTCTTACCACCATGATATGGGTAAGCAGTATCAACATAATTAACACCTTTATCTATAGCATCCCGTATCAACCTAATTGCCTCAATCTCATCAATATCACCGCTACCATCCTTTAACAGTGGTAATCTCATGCAACCAAACCCTAAAGCTGAAGTTTCAATATTAAACTTTCCAAATTTTCTGTACTGCATTTTATTCCTCCTTCAATTAACAATATTATCATTAACCCATGAATTTTATTTTATCATTGATGGTATATATGTTCAATAGGAAATTGCTGTAATGACCAATTGTATAAGATAATACAAGCTATAAAATAGCTATGTTTTTACATTTTCTTATATATATGTACACAATAAGCTGAAATACTACATTTTCCAAAAAATATATTGTAATACCTTGTAATTGGAGTATACTGTTATTAATAATTAAGCATATTTGTAGATAAAGGAGGTTATTATGGATGATATATTAAGCAGGATATTGATAGTTGATGACAACAAGGATATTCATGAGGATATAAAATATATCCTTGATTCCTCTATTCCTACAGAAGATCAAATGGTAACCCAGTCCCTGAGAAAAGAATTATTTGGGGAAGATGAATACGATTTCAAATTAGATAAGGATTATAAAATCAGATACAGAATTGATGATGCCTATCAGGGAGAAGAAGCTATTAGAATGGTCCTCAAAGCCTTAGAAGAAGGTTACCCCTATTCCCTAATATTCATGGATGTTAGAATGCCTCCTGGTATGGATGGGGTCGAATCCATAAAGGCTATCTGGGAAATTGAGCCTACAGTTGAGGTAGTTATTTGTACAGCCTACTCAGACTATTCCTGGGATCAAATTGTAGCAAAACTTGGTCAAAATGATCATCTGTTATTTCTTAGAAAGCCCTTTGACAATGTATCCGTTAAACAGTTGACCTTAACTATGACTACAAAATGGGATTTGCAAAATCAAAACAGAAACTATATTAACAATCTAGAGGCAGAAGTAGAAAAACGAACTTCAGAGTTAAATATAGTAATTGAAAAACTAACTGATGAAATGACCCTGAGAGAAGAAAAGGAAATGCAGCTTGCACATATTGCCCACTATGATTCTCTTACAGATTTATTAAATAGGCATTCTTTTTACGATTTTATATCTAAAATACTAAATAATCCATCTGATAATGAATTTATATATAAAACTAAGACTTTTATAAAACCCTTTTCCATATTATTTATAGATATTGATGGTTTTAAAAAAGTCAATGATGATTTAGGTCATGATATAGGAGATAGGGTACTTACTGAGATTTCAAAGAGAATAAAGTTCTTCCTCCATGATTATGCCTACGATTTATCTACAGCTTATGAGAAAGCTCTTTGCTCTAAAGGGATCTTCCGATTTGGAGGAGATGAATTCATAGCTATATTATCTGAGGGAGATAAAAAAAGAATAAGCAAAATAGTTGCTATGCTAATAGAAAAAATTAGAGAACCCTATTATATATTAAATCATGATATCAATATTTCCTGTAGTATAGGTATAAGTATATATCCAGATGATTCAGTATCTCCGGATGTACTTTTAAAGTATGCTGATATTGCCATGTATGAAGCAAAAAAGGTTAAAAGCACCTATATATTTCACGAAAATCCTAACAGTATCTCCTTTCAATTTGAGCTATCCCTTAAAAATGATTTAGAGAATGCCTTAACTAATAACGAATTGGAACTTTATTATCAATATCTTATAAATCCAAAGGATGAGATAATTGGACTACAGTCTCTCCTTAGATGGCATCATCCCAAGCTAGGGATGCTAAAGCCCGATGAATTTATATATATTGCTGAAAAATCTGGACAGATGCTTTCTATCGGAAAATACATAATAGAAACAGCTATAAATGTCTTAAATATGTTGCAAACAAAATTCTCTAAAGAGCTTTTCATGCTGGTTAATTGCACCATCAGCCAATTTTATGACCCCAATTTTATAAAGATAGTGAAAGATTCATTGTTTGAAGCAGAGGTTGATCCTAAATTTCTTAAAATTGGATTGGAGGAAAGTTTTACTGTACAAGCTTCTGACGAGTCCTTGACCGTAATTAATGAATTAAACAAAATAGGAGTACAATTTACCTTAGATAGTTTTAAGAACCTCTACCCAACCTTTGCTTATCTTCAACATCTACCAAAGGACACTATCATAAAGCTTAACAAGGAATTTATTAGCAGTATAGCTGAAAATTCCAAAAACAGAACTTTCTTCCTTAACTTGTTGGACACTTTTAAAAGTTTAGACTTAAAGGTTATTATAAGTGGCATTGAGAACTCTGAGCAAAAGGATCTTCTAATAAAAAAAGATTGTATTTTACAAGGCTATCATTTTAATGTACCTAAACCCTTTGAAGAGATTCTAACTGATTTTAGTTTAAGAACAAAATAAACAACTTATGTAAGTAGGTGTAATCAAAAATGGAATATTTTTATTATGATAAACCTAAGAATAGCTCTAAAAGACTGAGGATAGGTTTTCTAGATGATAATGCTAATGATGATTATCATAGCCAAATTATGATGGGTATTTTTGAAGCAGGTAAAAAAAATGATGTAGATATATTACGCTTTGGCTATTATTCCTCACACATTGCCTACAAGTTCACTCAGCAGGTAAGTATGGTTCTAGAACATATTGAGCAATATGATTTGGATGGGTTGATTTTTCTTGGATGGACTAAGGCGGGCGCTATGTACAATTATGATGATTTCACAAGCCGCTTTAGTTCAATTCCATTACTCAGCATTGCTACTGGTTTTGAGAAGATCCCCAGCGTATATTTTATGGGAAACCTATATCTTAAGAAGCTCATAATTCATCTTATAAAAAAGCATAATAGAAGAAGAATCGTATATATATCCCCTGTAAGACCAGATAACCGAACAGACATTTATGAAGTGTGTCTAAAAGAGAATAATATATATGATCCTAATCTTTTTATCGCTGAGGAAGACTTAGAAGGTTTAGATAACTCTGAAAGAGCCAAAAGAGTTATAGAGATCTTACTTGATGAGAGAAAAATAAAATTCGATGCTATAATTTCTTTATACGAAATGGAAACTGAAACTTTGATTAATTGTTTAAAAGAAAGAGGTTTTCAGATACCTAAGGATATTGCAGTCGTAAGCTATGGGGACAGTGAACTAGGAAGATATTCCTCACCCTCCTTTACTACTATTTATTTCCCATGGTTAGAGCTTGGCTACCATAGCTGTGTACGAATGGTTGAGCTTCTTAGAACCGGCAGAATCCCTTTTGAAACTATAGTTCCTGGGAAAATAATATATAGGAACTCCTGTGGATGTATGTCCGATTGTGTAAATTCTGCTGGTAACATTGCAGCAAATCAAGTTACAAACACACTCCTTCAAATAACCACTAAAGAAAAAGGGAAAATACTCCAAACATTAGAAAAGCACTTACTAACAACCCAGATAAATTTTGAAAAGCTTTTAGATGCCTTTCTAATTGATTATGAAGAGAAAACTAACAATTATTTTCTGTATGAACTAAATAAACAACTAAGAGAAGTAACCCACGAAAAAAATTATACTGAATTAGAGGATACTATATCTTTTTTTAGGAAGCTTATCCTCCCATATATATTAAAAGATCAGAAAGCTATATTATGGAGTGGAGATTTATTTTTACAAGGACAGACCATGGTAAGTGACAAAGTATTTAATATCCATGGCTATGAAAATATAACCGGTAAAATGTTCAGTCAAAAGCTTCAAGAAATAAGCCAGAATATTATTGCAAATTTTAATATGGAAACTCTTTTAACATCTTTAGAACTAGGACTGTTAAAACTTAATATTCCAAACTGTTATTTGATCCTGTTTAACAAGAGCCTAGAAGAAGGCTTGCCAGAGGATAATTTGTTTAATAATTGCACCCTTATATTTGAGTATTCTAATAATATTAGAAGTAAGAACACAAACCATAAGGATTCTGCCAAAAATCTATTAAAAGAATTATTGCTCTCTAAAGGGAAATCTTATGCCCGCTCTGCCCATCTTTTACATGTTACAGATGAAATAATGGGCTTTGTAACCTTTGAACCAGGACCTTCTGACGAGAGAATTTATCAGGCTCTATCTTCCCATATAAGTACCGCCTTAAGAGGAATATTACTTTTAAACAAACTGGAGTTTGCATTCAAGAAATTAATAGAGCAAGCTCAAAGGGAAGGTATGGCAGATATCGCAGTAGATATACTTCACAATATAGGTAATCTAATGAATAGTATAACTGTTTCAGCCTGCACCATGAGAGATATATCAAATTCAACAACCTTAAAGGATGTTATAAATGCCTTAGAATTGTTGAAGGTGAATATAGAAAGGCTTGAGAATTTCCTCCAGAAAGATAAAAAGGGTAAAATACTCTTGGACTATCTACTTAAGCTTGGATCTCCCATCCTTAGCTTACAAAATCAATTACTTTACAACGTTGAAAGACTTACTTCAAAGGTAAATTCTATAAAAGAAATAATCATTGCTCAACAAAATTATGCTGGGGTTAACACTATGCTTGAATATGTAGATATCACCTCTGTAATAGAAGACGTTCTAAAGGTAAATTCTATTTCCCTAGAAAAATACAATATTACTGTAACAAAAGATTATCGAGCTAATCCTAATGTTATGGTTCAACGAATTAATCTTTTCCATGTACTTGTTAATTTAATAAACAATGCAAAGGAAGCTATGCTTCATACTCCTATTGAGCAAAAGGAAATAAGCTTTACCTTAACTCAGGATAAAGACTTTAAATATCTTATGGTTACTGATAAGGGCTGCGGTATAACAGCGGATAATCTGAAGCATATTTTTGAATATGGCTATACTACCAAACCAGATAGCCTAGGAATAGGCTTATATAGCAGTACCAGCTATATTCAAGGTATGAATGGGTCTATTATGGCTGAAAGCCCAAGTATAGACGGTGGTGCTACCTTCACATTAAAATTTAAAAATATAGATAGGTGATGGTGAAATGGAATTTAAGATAGCTATAGCTCCTCCAAAAAGAAAAAAATTTATTATTGGTTTCTTAGATGAAAATGCTTTTGATGATTATCACAGTCTCATAGTCTCCGGTTTTGTGGAGGCTTGTGAAAAATATGATATAAATGTTATACGATTTGGTCATATGTCCTCTCATATAACCTCCCGAAGCTCTTCTCAAGTTAATATGGTTTTAGACTTAATTGACCAATTTCCCTTAGATGGTTTAGTTTTTTTAGGTTGGGCAAGGGTAGCTACTTATGAAAACCATGAAAACTTTATAAAAAAATTAGGTCATATACCTATGATTAGCTTAGGATCAACACTGGATAATATGCCAGGAGTGTTTTTCCCAGGAGATATTTATATAAAAGAAATGTTGCTTCATCTTATTGAATTTCATAAATATAAAAGAATCGCTTTTATATCTCCCTTTTGGACTGATACTCGTGCAAATATTTATATTAATACCCTAAAGGAACATAATTTATATGACCCAATCCTATACATAAGCGAAACCCTGCTTACGAATCTTGATGTGAGAGAACGAGGTAAAAAAGCTGTTTCTATCCTATTAGATGAAAGAAAAACAACTTTTGATGCAATTGTTTCTTTGTACAACGAAGAAACCAGTGGAGTTATTGATGAATTAAAGGCTAGAGGACTAAATGTTCCCTTAGATGTGGCAGTCACCAGCTATGAGGATGGGGACCTAGGTAAGTTTTCATCTCCTTCATTTACAACTGTTTACTTTCCTTTAAAGGAGCTTGGTTATTATGCTTGTGAAGCAATGCATCAGCTTTTAACTATAGGAAATATTTCCTGTTTAACTCCAGTCCCTGGCAAAATTATAATAAGAGATTCCTGTGGGTGTGTAAATATCACCTCCAAAGTGCCTCCTTCTGATATTATTTTTGAAGGTACACCGCTGAAAGATATCTCTGAAGAAAGCCTTAAAACATTAATTATCACTTTAAAAGACCAACTTCCTTTTAAGTGTCTATCTATTGAGGCTTTACTGGATTCCTTTATTAAAGAATTTAATAAAAAAGGACAAAGCTTCTTTTTATTAGAATTTGAGATTCAACTTAGAAGGTTGGCAGAAGACTCCACTCCTTCTGATTTAAAAAATCTAATAGTTAATTTCAGAAGTATACTTATGCCTTTTATTATCCCTTATTATTCCATAAGCCTAGATAACCTTACTTTAGCTGAGAATCTATTTCAGCAAGCTCAAGTACTATTAATGGAGAAAATTAATAATTACTACGCAGAGGAAGAAGTTCGCTCTAAAAACAATAGTTCTATTCTCCATGAAATCAGCCAAATCCTTCTTACTAATTTTAGTATTAAAACATTAATGGATTCCTTAGAGATAAATCTACCTAGATTATCCATACCTGGCTGCTATATTTACATGTTTAAGAAGTCCGAGGATAGTGAAAATATATATGATAATTACACCTTAGAATTTGAATATACAATAGGTGAAAATGGCTCAATAAAAAAACCATCAATTAGTACAACCAATAAAGCTTCCATAAACGATCTTATTTCAATTATAGAAAATTGTAATTACCTTACCTGTCAACTACTTCATGTAGGTGATAATTTTACTGGCTTTATTGTGTTTCAGCCGGGTCCTACAGATGAAAGAATATATGAAACCCTGTCCTCACACATAAGCACCGCCTTAAGTAGTGCAATTCTGTTCGGAAAACTAGATTTAAGCTATAAGCGCTTAGTTGAACAAGCTCATAAAAAAGGCATGGCTGATGTAGCCACAGGTATACTTCATAATATCGGGAATATACTTAACAGCGTTAATGTATCTACCTTGCTTATAAAGGATTTGGCAAATTCTTCACCAATTGATGATTACATAAAGGCTAATATACTTTTAGAGAAGAATATTAAAGATATTGACATCTTTATAACAAATAATCCTAAAGGAAAAAAGCTTATGCAATTCTATGCTAAGCTTGGAGATTCCTTTAAGGAACTTAAAGAACAGCTAAATGAAAATGTAAGTCGCTTAAAAGAAAAAATCGATCTGATAAATGATATAATTAGTGCCCAACAATCTTATACGGGAATAAAATCAACCTTAGAAAAACTTAATGTAATTGGCATTGTAGAGGACGCCATTAGTATGAATTTATCTTCTCTCGAAAAGTATAATATCCATTTGGTTAGAAACTATCCGATGCAAGAGCAATTGGCTTTAGTTCAACCGACAAAGCTCTTTCATGTCCTTGTTAACATAATAAAAAACGGTGAGGAAGCTATGCTTGAATTTTCAGGTCCTAGAACACTTACCGTAACTATTACCTCAAATAATATAATAAGTATATCCGATACAGGACATGGCATACCAAAACACCTATTAGAAAGCATTTTTGCTTATGGCTATACTACCAAAAAAGATGGTCACGGCTTTGGTCTTCATAGTTGTGCAAATTATATGACAGAAATGGAAGGAAGATTATGGGTCGAGAGTGAAGGAATCGGTAAAGGTTCCACCTTTTATATACAGCTGAAATAACTTATTTCAGCTGTATATACCTATTCATTTTAGCCATCTACTTTGTGACTTAGGAAATAGGTGCATCCTCAAAATCCTTGAATAAAAGGCTTGGTTGTATTCCAACATTGTTTTGATATTTCCCACTTTTATACATATCAAAATCACCTTGAATGGTATGATAATAGATCTGACAGATCTCAATACCCGCATATATCCTTATAGGCTGAACACAAAACATCTCTAAGGTCCAGTAACCACTAAAGCCCACATCTCCAAAGCCTGCAGTAACATGAACAAATAGTCCTAGCCTACCAACTGAAGACCTCCCTTCTAGCATTGGTACACAGCTAGTTGTTTTTGTATATTCTATGGTTCTTCCTAGATATAACTTATTCGTCTCAAGTAGTATGCCTTCCTCAGGTATAATAAACTTGGAAGCTTTATTTTCCTTTTTCATATCCAAAATATTATTATCATAAACTAAGATCTCCTTATCTAATCTGAGATTATAGCTATTAGGATTAAGCTGGCTTTCAGAAAAGGGCTCTATAAAGATATTCTTCCCAATTCTATTTTTTATTTCTCTGCCTGATAAAATCATTTTATAATCCTCCCTTTAAATTAAGGTAGTGTAAAAATTTTTACACTCCTTTTTTGATTTAATGCTTATATATCAAGGGTTACAGAGTTTTTTAGATACAAAAAACAATGGTCCCCTAATTTCATGCTATAATTGAATCGCTTAACAAACAAAAATACACATGAGAAAGGGTGTCATTGTCTTGGATTCAATTATAACT
>DATCIH010000142.1:0-5713 GCA_036507955.1 Clostridiaceae bacterium
AATTTTTTTAGTGGTGTACATTTAAAGTCTACTATATTTATAGTTACACATTTTTTTAGTTTGTCCTAAGCACATTTCATAGCTTGGTGGAATTAACTCTACTATAAATGGTCACCTTGTTATCTTTAATATCCACAGAGCTTACCGTAAGGGTATTATCAGCATTTTTAATTATATACAAGGTGGGTGTATCCTTTGTACCATATAAAATAGATCCGTAATTCCCCTGTTCCCCTGCCTGACTTGAGTCATAGAAATAACTTGACCTTCCAATTTTATAAGTGATATGTCCCCCACTAAACTCAAAAGTGTTGCTCTTACTTTTATCCGTCCATTTCCCTTCAAGACTACCTAAAAGATTAACATAAGCCCCATTCAATTTAGTAAAATTTAAAATATCTCCTTTTTCTTTTTTGTCCTTGCCGAAGGTGTATTTGATTATTGCCTTTTTTCGTAAACCAAACTGAAACCTTGCTCCACCTTTGTTTCCCTTACCATAAAATAATTTTCGCCCTAAGCATCTCTTTTCTTTATTTATTCACCGAAGAAAAAACTACCAAGACAAGATATATCCTAGCAGTTTTTAGATTTCTATATTATTTAAATTTTCTTATGCAAGTATTTATTGACCTTATTTTTGATATTTCTTTTTCAATTCTATTACTGTTTCCTTAGGTAACTCGGTCATGTCAACTATATCTTCTATATTATCTCCCCGTGCTCTTCTATTGAATCATTTACTTTTAATTGATACACCGGCCCTTTTAGCCACATCCTTTATCGTTATGCTTCCCATAATCCTATCTCCTACTAAGTAAACGTATTCTTATCTAATTATATCAATATTTTAATAAAATGCAACCTTTATTGTCATACTTTTTTAATCTCTGAATATATATAGATTAGTGCGTCACAATTAGGGGGTAACAATGGTAGTATATGATAAGTTAGTAAGAGATAAAATCCCAGGGAAGATTAAAGCTTTAGGGAATGATTATAGCATTAGATATTGTCCTGAGGAAGAAATCTCTTTGACTTTAAAGAATAAGCTAATGGAGGAAGTAAAACTTTTGATTAGTTCAAGTTCCTGTGAGGAGATAGAAGATAGATTTGCAGATATTATGGAGGTTATATATACCTTAGCAGAGAAATCTGGCTTATGCGCGGATGATCTTCAGAAAAAAAGGTTGAGTATGAAAGAAGAGCATGGAGGCTTTAGGGAAGGGATAATTTTAGAATATTATTGATCCTCGTAAAATGCGATTAAAGTTAAATGAAGCTGCCCTAGTTATAATTACTAGAGCAGTTTCCCTTTTATAAATATTTAATCTACATTGCTTAACTATCCTAGGAAGATGCCATTTTACTAAATAAGTTAATTTTTAATTCATTTGAGGCATCTATAGTCTTATTAATTTCTCCAACTAAATTGTTGAAATCCTCTAGATCCTTTTCACTATTAAAAGCTGGTCCATTATTCGTTTTTAAGTACTTAGTGTCTTGAATAAAAGTATAGAGTTTAGTCAAAGCATCCTTTATCTTATTTAAAGAATTCCCATAACTTACATAGGGCTCAGAAATATTTGAAAAGGCTTTTGTATAGAAGTTTTCCGTGGCCTTATTAAAGCTATCTGGTAAATTCAGCTGTGAAGTTTTCTGCTGAAAGTCCTTTGTAATTGCTTCCTGCAAATTAGCGTATTGATCTATAACCATATAGTATTTATTTATTTGTTCTCTTTTGTTTAAAACAGCTTCTGCTGAATCATAATAATTGCCAAAACTCGAATATGAATCCATATCCAAAACAGATATTTTCTCATATAAACTAGTTAAATTGGTATTAGCTTTGGTAAAAAAATCTACAAAGTTAACTAATGCAGGTGTATATCTGCCATAAATTCTTTTATCTAAATACTCCTTAGAAAAGTCATCTCCATTGTTATCAGTTAGTAACAAAGTTGTTACTTCCGCCTGGGCATAATTCATTCGTTTGCCTTCGTTATTATTTATAATTACCCTTATGGATAATAAGCCTAAAGTCAATATTAAAAATATAGAAGCACCAGTAATTAAGCCTTGGGTTTTATTTCTTTTATTTATTAGAAGGAAGAGGGCAAGCAATATAAAGAGTACCGTTAAAGAAGCCGCTACTGTTATTATAGACTGTATTATAAATTCCTGGTAGGAATTAAAATACTTTAATCCTTCATATAAATTCAACCCTATTAAAAAGAAAGCTATTAACAAAATAGCCACAAATAAAACACAAGCTACATATACATTTGAAATGTATAATTTTTTAAATTTATTAGATATATCTTTCAATTATTCTACTACCTTTCTGTATCATCCTTTAAATTTTTTCTAAAGAATCTACAACATTAGGGCAGCTTATTTCTGCCAGCTTTTTTGTTGGTTTTGCCCATAAAACTGCATTTTTAAGTACAGTCAAAATTTGCTCATTATAATAGGTTGGATAAGCTTCATGCCCTGGCTGAAAATAAAATATCTTTCCATACCCTCGGTTATAACAGCACCCGCTCCTAAACACTTCTCCACCCTTAAACCATCCTACAAACACTAAAGTGTCTGGAGCCGGAATATCGAATCTTTCTCCATACATCTCTTCATGAGGAAGGTCTATGTAATCTCCTATACCTTCTGCAATTGGATGACCTGGCTCTACAACCCACAGCCTTTCGTTTTCGCCTACTTCTCTCCACTTCAAAGTACAACTGGTACCCATGAGTTTTGTAAAGATCTTAGAAAGATGCCCTGAATGCAAAACAATAAGACCCATCCCAGAAAGAACTCTCTTTTGTACTTTTTCTACTATATCATCTCTAACTTCACCATGAGCCATATGACCCCACCAGATAAGCACATCCGTATTATTTAGCACCTCATCTGTTAAGCCATGCTCCACCTCATCTAAGGTGGCTGTGCCCGCCTCAAATTCAGGGAACTTATTAAGATATCCAGCGATGGCACCATGGATGCCCTCTGGATATACCTTTCCTATTTCCTTATCTAGCTTTTCATGTCTATATTCATTCCAAACCGTTACTTTAAGTTTCATAAATGCCTCCTATATAAGAATATAGATATATATTAACACATATACTTTAATAATAGAATTATTATGGGGTGTTATGATGGATTTTCTAAGCTTTATTAATAAAGAAGCTCTAATTCTCATACCAATACTATATATTATTGGTATGATGCTAAAAGGAACTCCTAAAATCAAAGATTGGCTTATTCCTTATATCTTATTATTTCTAGGAATACTAGGTGCAAATATACTTCTAGGATTTTCACTTCAAGCCTCTTTCCAAGGTATACTAATAGCTGGCGCCGCAGTTTATACTAATCAATTATATAAACAGGCTATAAATAGGAACGATCCGAGCTAAGATTTTCAATAAAATATGGTTTTTTAGGGGTATAAGATTGTCTTATGCCTCTTTTTTTTATTATAAATAATTTTCCTAAAATTGCTTAAACTATATATAAGGTTTTTTTCAAAGTTTATTTTAGGAGGTTTTTTTATGAAAGACGTGAATAATATAGATATTTCTACCCCAAAAGATGATAGCTGGTATGAAGACAGTATACATATGCCTTACTGGATCCATAGCACCACTAAGGATCCATATCCTACTTTAAAAAAGGATATCACTGTGGATGTAGCAATTATAGGTGGGGGGATAGTTGGAATAACCAGCGCCTACCTTCTTAAAGAAAACGGATTAAAAGTTGCGATAATAGAAGGAAATGAGCTCTGCCATGGAACTACTGGCTATACAACTGCAAAAATCACCTCCCAACATGGCTTAATATACAATAAGCTAAAAACTAATATGGGAGAAGAGAGGGCGCAGCAATATGCAGCCAGCAATGAATATGCTATTTCCTTTATTGAAGATACAATAAAAAAAGAAAATATTGCTTGTGATTTTCATAGACTTCCTGCTTATATATACACACTTGACCCCTCATATCGAGATAAACTAGAACAGGAAGCTAAAATTGCCTTGTCCCTTGGTATTAAGGCATCTTTCCTGGAAGAGATACCTTCCTTCTTCCCTGTTCTCGGAGCCTTATGCTTTGAAAACCAGGCGGAATTTCATCCTGTTAAATACCTCCTTGCTTTAACTAAGAAAATTTCTGGAGATAATAGCTATATCTTTGAGCACTCAAGAGCAGTGGAGGTGCAGGAAGAGGGCAGATGTGTTGTGACAACCGCTGAGGGCTACAAGGTATCCGCAGATAAGATAATAATTGCTTCCCATTTTCCTTGCTATGATGGTCTAGGGCTTTACTTTTCTAGAATATACACTGAAATGTCCTATGTAATTGCAGCAAAAATTAAAGAAACATTTCCAAAAGGAATGTTTATAAATGCAGAAGACCCAGGTCGTTCTATCAGGTCTCAAGCCACTCCCCAAGGAGAACTCATACTATTTGGAGGGGATCACCATAAAACTGGCCATGGCCCTGACACCAAAACCCACTATGAAAATATATATTCCTTTGGAAAGGAACATTATAATTTAGAAAAGGTTCATTACCACTGGGCCACCCAGGACTGCATGACGGTAGATGGAATACCTTATATCGGAGCACTATCTAATAAATCCACCAATATTTTTGTGGCAACAGGCTTTGGGAAATGGGGGATGAGCAATGGAACCGTGGCATCAATTATATTAACTGATATGGCTCGGGGAATTGAAAATTCCTGGTCCCCTGTGTATGACCCATCTCGGTTCACGCCAATTCCCTCTGCCGCAAAGTTGCTTAAAGAAAATGGAAGTGTAGCCGCCAGTCTGATAAAGGGGAAATTAACCCCTGTTCCAAATAGCGCAGATCTAGAAATTGGTGAAGGGAAAATACTTCAAGGGGAACAAGACAGAATTGGGGTATACAAGGATGAGGAGGGAAAGCTACACATTGTGAATGCTACTTGCACCCATCTAGGCTGTCAGTTAGTTTGGAATAATGTTGAGAAAACCTGGGATTGTCCTTGTCATGGTTCAAGATTCACAATTGATGGGGAAAATCTTGAGGGGCCGGCTTTTCTGCCTTTAAGTAAGGAACAGGGCATACCCAATAAAATAGATCCCAATATATTGTAATTTATCATTCACAGCTCTGTTTAAATAACATATACTACTACGTAAATATATTTTGGAGGCAATCCATGGACTTTGACTATAACTCTATGCAAGATGAAGAACGGGATGATATGAATGTTAATGCTGAGGAGTTTGCAGATAATATGTATCAATATAATAAGCCTTGCGAACAATGCTCTTTTAATCGCGGTAACAATATTGATGAAGCTGGTGATCCTAGCTCTTATGAGCCCTTCTTTAACCCAGATATGATGAGAATGCCACCTTCTTTCAATGGTGGATACCATAACTATCCTCCTTATGACTACGGTTATCAATATCCTTATTATCCTCCTTATGGTCCTTATCCATATAATGGTTATCGCCCTGATGCACGATGCCAGGAATCCATTTCCTAAAAGTAATTTTACCCATTTTCATTTCTTCTACATAGAGGTTATAAAGAGTAGGCCTGTAAAATAGTTTGGAATTCTTTTCCTTCACTCATCATACGTCCTCCTCCTTATTAATATCTAATTGACCAATATAATGCAAATAGGTCAATGCGTTTTCTGTACAGAAAATAACTTGAT
>DATCIH010000143.1:0-10621 GCA_036507955.1 Clostridiaceae bacterium
AAATAAAGTTATAATTTCATACGATGCCGATTTGGCTGGCCAAACTGCTACTTTAAGAGGCTTGGAGATCTTAAGAAAAGAAGGTCTTGATACAAGAGTCTTAAAGGTCCCTAGTGGTAAAGATCCAGACGAATTTATAAAAAATAAAGGTAAAGATGAATTTATTAAACTTATTGATGAAGCGTTGCCTTTGATAGATTATAGAATTCAACGTGCTGGAGAAGGAATAAACTTCAAAATATTCAAAAAAGAGCCAGATAAAATTATAGATTATGTTCGAAAAATTTCTAGTATTTTAACAGAGCTTGATCCCGTAGAAAAGGATATATATATTAAAAAGATATCTGAAAATACAGAAGTAAAAGAGCAATCTATAATCGATTTATTAAATACTAACACAAATTTAGATAAAGAATCAAAAGAAATGTATAATATTGACAGAATTGGACAAAAATCATATCTAGAGCCCGTTTATTTTAAAGCAGAGAGATCTTTACTAAAATTAATGCTTAATTCTGAAGAAATATTCAATTATGTTAGGTCTAAAATTAACAAAGAGGAATTATTACTTGATAGTCATAAAAAAATTTATGATTTAATAATTATGAAAATAGGGTATATTACTGAAAGCCATCCACTAATTGAAATACTTTGTGATGACATTGAAAGTACCAAAGAATGGATAAACATCAAAGAATTAGATATACCTTTTTCAGAGCAAAATTCGTTTAAGTTAGTAGATGATTTAATAAAAGAGATTGTTAAACATAAACTTGAATCAAAAAAACAAACTTTGATTTCAGAAATCAAAAGTTATGAAGAAAAAGGAATGATCGACGAATCGTTAAGGCTTGTAATAAAGCTAATAGACATACAGAAGGAAATAGGTGAGTTATAAACAAGATAAGGAGGTGGCTGCATGAAGGACAAAGGCATTAAGATGCAGGTCGTAAAGAGACTTATTGATAAAGGTAAAAAGAGTGGTAGCTTAAGTTACAAAGAAATAATGGATGAATTAGAGGAAATAGATTTAAGCCCAGAGCAAATAGAAAAAATTTACGAAGTACTAGAATCCATGAATATTGAGGTAATAGCAGACATACAGGAAGTAGAGGTACAAGAGGAAGAACTTGATTTAACTGTTCCTGAAGGTATTTCTATCGATGATCCAGTAAGGATGTATTTAAAAGAAATTGGTAAAGTACCTTTATTATCCCCTCAAGAAGAGGTTACTCTTGCACAACAAATTGAAGAAGGCAAAATCCTTGCTAAGAAAAAATTAGCAGAGGCGAATCTTAGATTGGTTGTAAGTATAGCTAAAAGATATGTAGGACGTGGTATGCAATTTTTGGATTTGATTCAAGAAGGTAATTTAGGGCTTCTTAAAGCGGTAGAAAAGTTCGATTATAGAAAAGGTTATAAATTTAGTACCTATGCCACCTGGTGGATACGTCAAGCTATAACTAGAGCTATTGCAGATCAAGCTAGAACCATAAGGATACCTGTTCATATGGTTGAAACTATTAATAAGTTAATTAGAGTTTCAAGACAGTTACTTCAGGAGCTAGGAAGAGAACCACAAGCTGAAGAGATAGCTAAAATTATGGAAATGCCAGTAGATAAGGTAAGAGAAATTATGAAAATTGCACAAGAACCTGTTTCTTTAGAAACACCTATAGGTGAAGAGGAAGATAGTCATTTAGGAGATTTTATACCAGATGATGAAGCACCAGCACCTGCAGAAGCTGCAGCTTTTACAATGCTCAAGGAACAACTTATTAATGTTTTAGACACCTTAACCCCAAGAGAAGAAAAAGTATTAAGGTTAAGATTTGGATTAGATGATGGCAGAGCTAGAACGCTAGAAGAAGTTGGAAAAGAATTTAATGTAACAAGAGAAAGAATTAGACAAATAGAGGCAAAGGCCTTAAGGAAATTAAGACATCCAAGCAGAAGCAAAAAGTTAAAGGATTATTTGGATTAAGTCTAAATTCATCTTAGTCAATCATAAAATATTATAGGTTTAATTTTAAAGAGGTGAACATTTTGAGAACCTTTAAAAGTGAAGCAGGTCTAGGTTTTATATATATATCATTACTTACTATAAGTTTTGATGTTTTGTTACTTTTTATTATGAATTTATCTAATTCATATGTAATAAACAGTCTTTTAAAATTAACCCTTATAATATTCAATTTATACCAAGCATATTATCTTTTAATCGTAGCAACTATTAAATACATCATTTTTGATGAAGGTATTTTAGTTAGTTCAATTTTTGGTTTTAAGAAAACCAAAATACTATTCTCCCAAATTCAAGCATATAAGAAGGGGAATAGGTGGATTAAAGGAGTGAAATTGTCCGGCTACGGTAATAATAGCTTTGCAATTGGGAGAACTGTCATTGACTTAATTGGGACAACATATATGTATGTTACTTCAAGTAAAAAGCTGTTATATTTTAAAACTCCTGCTATAAATTATGCAATATCACCTAAAAAGCTTCAGCAATTTGTAGTTATATTAGAGGAAAAGGGTATAGAGGAAAATGAATGGGTAAATTTTGGACCTAAGAAAGTCCATTTGTATAAAGATATTAATTTTATCGTACCTTTTTTACTTTCCAGTTTATTTATATCAATAATGCTACTAAATCCCTTTATACTATATCTATTAGGTAGATTGCCAGTAAAAATGCCTTTAACCTTTGATGCTGCTTTTATCCCATTAAAATATGGAACGGGTAAGCAATTTGCATTAAACCAGATGGCTTATGGTATATTAAATATGGCCATGTTATTTTGTATGCATTATGCTTCCTATTTTTATTACAAATATGATAAGAAGTCTTCTTATAAGTTTATTTATATATCATTGTTCATTTCATTTTTATTTTTATTAATACAATTTAGAATTTTGGCAAAGTGGTAAATAATATGATTAGTAATAGATTAAAAAAAATAGCAGCATTAGTTGAACATAGAACTACTCTTGCAGATATAGGTACGGATCACGGATATCTACCTATTTATCTTATAGAAAATGATATTTCAAGTAAGGTGATAGCAACAGACGTAAGCTTACCTTCAGTTAACAAAGCAATAAAAAATATTGAAATTAAAGGCCTATCTGATTTTATTGAATGTAGAATCGGTTATGGCCTTGCTTGTTTAAAGGAAGAAAAAATTGAAACTATAGTAATTGCAGGTATGGGTGGAAACTTAATTGGAAGTATTTTATCTAAGGCAATGGAGAAAATTAATAATTATGGAATCTTTATTTTTCAACCAGTTCAGAATCCTGAACGGCTTAGAAAATATTTATATGAGAATGGGTTTTTAATATATGATGAGGATCTATGCTTTGAAGAAGATATATATTATGAAATCATAAAAGCTAAATATATAAACAAAACAAGTTATTGTGAAGAAATATATTATGAAATCAGCTCTATTCTTCTTGAAAAGAAACATCCGTTGATGCTTCCTTATATAAATTATAAATTAGACAAGTTAAATAAAATACTAGAATATATAAAAGTTGATTCTATAGAAGCTAACCGAAGACGGGATTATATAAAAGAAAAAATAACTAGGATGGTGGAGCTAAAAAATGGCATTACTGATTAAGGATTTTGTTAAAATAATAGAAAAGAAAATACCTATTAATTTAAAAGAAGAATGGGACAATGTAGGTTTGATGGTAGGAAACGAGGATATGGAAATTACTTCGATTTTAGTTTCCCTTGATTGCACCAGTGAGGTCATAACGGAAGCAATTGAAAAAGGATGTAATTTAATATTAACCCATCACCCTCTTATTTTTCATGGTTTAAGCACCATAACAAATCAAGATAAATTAGGGAGCAAAATATATACTTTAATAAATAATAATATAGCAGTATACTCTGCCCATACAAACCTAGACAAATTAAAGGGTGGACTTAATGATATACTATGTAGTTTACTAGAATTTAAAGATTCTAAAGTAATGGATTCTTTTGAAGACAATACTGGTATTGGTAGGCTCGTTGAGCTTTCAGAAGGGGTTACCTTATTGAGCTTAATGAAACATATAAATAATAAATTAAGCCTTACTTGTATACGGTATACTGGAGATAAAGCAAGGGTAATTAAGAAGCTAGCGATTATAAATGGGAGTGGAGCAGACTACTTTGATGTCTTCTATAAAAGTGGAGCAGAATGTATAATTACTGGGGACACTAAGCATCACCAGGTTTTAGATTATAAGGAACTAAATGTTTCAATAATAGATATAGGACATTTTGAATCAGAATGGTTACCCTTTAAGATATTTTGTGAAGGCTTAAAGGCTCCGTTATCTGGTAGTAAAGTGCTTTTTTCTGAAAATTCCTTAAGCCCTTATAATTATTTCAAAAATTTATAAGTTGCTTTTTAATTATATAAATGTTAATATACATAAGCGAGTAAGCCAGACAGTCGCTGCTCAAATAATTAATTATTAATAATAAATTATTTGAGGAGAGGAAAGTCCGAACTCCATAGGGCAGGGTGCTGGGTAACTCCCAGTGAAGGTGACTTTAAGGAAAGTGCAACAGAGATATACCGCCTTGAAAGAGGTAAGGATGGAAAGGCGAGGTAAGAGCTCACCAGCGTAATGGCGACTTTACGGCTATGTAAACCCCATCTGGAGCAAGATCGAATAGAGAGGCAGGATATGTAGCTTGCTACGTATCAAGGAATTGCCCGTTCCGCCTCCGGGTGCATCGCTTGAGCTTTATGGAAACGTAAGGCCTAGATAGATGACTGTCAAATACAGAACTCGGCTTATAGACTTACTCGTCCAAACTATGAAAACTCAAGGTTTTATAACCTTGAGTTTTCTGTTTTTATATTGTTAATACAAATATTTCGATTATATATTTTGCAAATAGTTATTCAGCTTATCTTGGGCCACTAAATATGCCCAATACAGCGCCATACGAGATAGAAAGTATCGTTAGCTGGCTTTATACTACAAGCTGGCTTAGACGTCCCTACAGCTACATTGGGGGTAAATATCCAATATGGCATAATAACTTTAGTATAAAGAATATAATTTTCAAGTATATATCTCTACCTTTAAGAATATATAAAAGTAGAGGTGCGGATAATGATGTATTTGGATGTATTACAAGCAAAAGAAGAAGCTGAATATATGCTTGATGATTTGCAAAGACAAGAAAAAGAAATAAGTATTCAAGTTAACTATTATCCAGAAAATGAAGAACTGATATGGCAGCTAAAGATAAAGCAAGAGAGCATAAGAATTATTAAAAAAAGAATTGAACATGCCCAAGAGAAATTAAGAAATATGGCAAAGTCAATAGTGAATGAACAGACTTATGAAAATGAACGCTAATTATGATTAAAAGAGCTCTGAAGGGCTCTTTTTTCTTGCTACCTGTGAATTCTAAAGTATGAAACGTGTATTATATTAATCGTTCGACATATAAAGGTATCTACCCTTTGGCATAGAAATAATATATGGAGAGTTATAGACAAAGTTTTGAGCAAATATGTAGAAATGACGAAAAGGAAAATCAAATAATGACGCAAGTAAAGATTTTAGCAATAGGAAACAGCTTTTCACAAGATGCAACTCATTATTTACATCAGATAGCAATGGCTGGAGGAATTGATACAAAAGTAGTAAATCTTTATATTGGAGGCTGTTCCATAGAAAGACATTGGCAGAACATAGAACAAAATGCAAAATTATATTTATATGAAAGAGATGGTAAGTCCACAAGAAAATATGTTTCAATAAAAGATGCCTTGAGTTTCTGAAAAAACATTTCTAGTGGACAAAACTAATAAAACAGAGTAAGGTACAAGTAGAATAACGATAAGATGGAGGATAAAAATGAAACAAAATATACCACAAAATTATAAAGTTGGAGATTCAAATCAAATCACTCGTGAATACTTTGATTCACTGTTAATTGAATTACGGTACATTGACTCTGTAATACCCTCTACTACACTAGAACTTTATGGGGAAGTATTCTCTACACCTATTATGACAGCTGCATTATCACATCTAAACGGATGTCACCCAAATGGGATGACTGAAATGGCAAAAGGAGCCTTTGCTGCCAATGCAGTAATGTGGGCCGGTATGGGTGATGAGACTGAACTTGAATCCATAACAGCAACAGGAGCAAAGACTATAAAAATAATAAAGCCTTATGCTGATAATAATATGATTTTCAAGAAAATTGAGCATGCAGAAAAATGTGGTGCTCTGGCTGTAGGTATGGATATTGATCATGCCTTCAATGGTAAGGGACAATATGATACTGTGTTAGGCTTTCCAATGTCCGTCAAAACACTAGATGAAATTAAAAGTTTTATAAAAGCAACTAATTTACCTTTTATCATAAAGGGAGTGCTTAGTGAGCAAGATGCTTATAAATGCATAGAAGCAGGTGCAAAGGGTATTGTGATTTCCCATCATCACGGGATTCAAGACTTCGCAGTACCTCCGCTTATGATACTACCAAAAATAGCAAAGGCAGTAGATCATAGCGTACCAATATTTGTAGACTGTAGTTTTTCCAGTGGTATGGATGTGTTTAAGGCATTGGCCCTTGGTGCTACTGCCGTTTCCGTAGGTCGTGCACTTATGAATCCACTTAGCGAAGACGGGGCAAATGGCTTACAGAAAAAAATTGAAGATATGACAGAAGAACTGTCCGGTGCAATGGCACGCACATGTTCTAAAGATATTATGCATATCGATTCATCCGTAATCTGGAAGAGGGACTGTTAATAATTTTGTTATGTGCCCCTACAGAAAGTCAACATATTACAATTGTGCGGTTGGTAATCCAGCAGTGAATGGTATTAAGCTTTGAAAAGAACTTCAATGATGTGACCGTTTCTGCCACAGCATTGAGGTTCTTTTTTTATTGTTACTTTAAACTCTCTATTCTTTAATTGTTCAAATTTATTCAGATTATCTTTAAAGTTGTTAGAAAAGGCTTTAGAAGCAGTGTATGAGATAAAGAATCCAATAATTGCAATATTAAAAGTTGCTCCAAATATATATTCAAAGAATGGAATACAAGAGTTAAATACATATTTTATATTTAGAATACTAGGGTAGTTATAAAAGTAGTATAATCCTTTATTTACAATCGTAATATAGACTTTTAGGTTTGCATTAATTAGCATAGCATTGGGATTTTCAAATAAGCTATAGTAAATATTATTATTCAAGTAAAATGCTCCAAAGGTAAATCCTATTATAAATAAGTTATATAAATAAATAAAGATTAAGTTAGCTATTAAGAATATAAAATTTTTAAATACATCCATAATATATTTTAAAAAACATATTGAATATATAAGTAATGTAAATAATGCTAATATAAACAGAATATTATTTTCTAATCTGCTTAAAAATCCCATAAGGAATATTAGAGAAAATAATAAGAAAACTATAAACTTAAGAATATAAGAATTAACTTTATCTAAAAATGACACAACTTCATTTCTATAGCTTAAGAATATTCCAACGCCAATAAATACTACAATAAGGCAAGCTATAGATAACCTCTTAATATAAAAACTTAAGTTTCGCAGCTTGAAAAGCCAATATAAAAGGTTAAAATATTTTCGTACAAAAAGGCATAAAAATCGCATGAACACTAGGTTTATGGTATAATTAGGTGCGAGCCAAATTGACCAAAAAGGAAGTGTTATCATGCGACAAAGTTTAAACGAAATTAAAAATGTTATAGATAAACATGAATATACTATAGATAATATTATATGCGTAATAATGAAAAAATTCAACTTTAAAACTATTTGTTGCCAATCTGGTGCTAGTAATTTTAAAGAAGATGGATATAAGATATCCGAAATAATTACCATGATGGTTATGTTTCCTTTAATGCTTTTAAAAACTGTAAACGGATTTTACAAGAGCAAATATCAAGGAATAACACAAATGCAGAAAGATGTCATCTACCGATTAAAAAACAATGAAAAAATGCCGTGGAGAAGACTCTTATATGGTGTATCCAAAAAATTCGAACAACTAATTAATCCAAAAGGGGAAATAGATCCAAAGTCAGCTTTTATATTGGATGATACAGCAGATATAAGGACTGGTCGCAGGATAGAAAATATATCCTTTGTACATGACCATGTAGCAGGAAAGGGGAAACAAGGTAGCAAATTAGGATTTAAAAAATTATTTTTAGGATATCATGATGGTAAAAACATTCTTCCACTGGATTTCAGTATACATTCTGAAAAAAGGCTAAAGGGTAAAAAGCGTAAGGAACAATATAAGAAAGAATGTATAAAAAATAGTAATGGAGATAAAAGAAGAAAAGAATGTACAACGCAAAAGAATACCAATGGATTGGTATTGATAAAGAGAGCTGTGAAAAACGGTTTTATGGCTAAATATGTGCTTGTAGATAGCTGGTTTAGCAGTGAAGATTTTATTAAAACCATAAGAGATATTAAAGATGGTGCCATTCATGTAGTATGTGCCTTAAAAAGAGATAAAAGAAATTATGAATACCAAGGTGAAAAGGTTAATTTCAAAGAGCTTGTTGCAAAGTTAAAAAGAGAGAAAAAGCAGAGCCGTTGTCGCAGGTGGAATACACGGTATTTTGAGGTAGTTGTAAACTATGGGCAAATAGGTGCAGTGAAGCTTTATATAAGCCGATTCCCATATCAAAAGGACTGGAGATTATTTCTTTCAACAGACATAAATATTAATTTTGTAGATATGATGGAAATATATTCAATAAGATGGAATATCGAGATATTTTTTAAAGAAGCTAAACAGCACCTTGGGCTTTGTAATTGTCAGTCAAGGGATTTCGATGCTCGAATAGCAAATGTAACAATTAGTAGTATCCTATACGTTTTTCTTTCCTACTACCGTAGGGTAAATGATTATGAAACACTAGGTACCTTATTTGAATTAATTAAAGATGATATGTGTAAAAAAACTGTAGCACAAAAGATATGGGAACTTTTCGATGAACTACTCACAGTTGTTATTAAAGCAATTGCTGAATCGGGGGTTGTAGATATATTAAGTTTTAAAAATTCGCCAGAATATGAGTTCATCAAGAGTATATTCGAAGAATCATTTTTGTCTAATCAAATTTTAGGAATTAGTAATGCTAGTTGATTTTATAGGCATATTTTTGTGATATAGTTAATAAATACTGGTTTTTGTCTAAAATGGAATTGATCTAATCAGCTTAATTAAAGGGCTTCAGAAGCTAAATCAAATTATTAAATTTGGGGCTTGTGTGCTGCGAAACTTAAGTTTGAATTTGATAATGTAAACCATTGTAGATGTTATGAAAATAGCAAAAAAGAATGCAAATAACTGTTTTATCTACCCCAGATACCTCCTTGTTTATTATCAAAAATAAATTATGTGCTTACCTGAAATGTCAGCCAGAAAATATATTAGAATATATAACGGATGAAATTAAATAAAAACATGATATAATGTAACTACAAGAGGAGTGATTTTATGGATAAAGAATTAATAGAAACTCTTAGTAATTTATTTGATGAAAAATTAAAACCCATCATGGAGGGGCAGGAACAAATCAGAAAAGATACTTGTATATCCTCTATCAAATAATATCAATTCTTTCATAAAGGAAGGTTATTAATATATTAAATCCAATTATTACTGGCAAAGCAAACTATTGGTGTACGATGGTATCCAAAGAAACGTTATCGAAAATGGATTTTCATATATATAAAGTTAATCGAAGATTTGTAGAACGATTACACCCTAAAAAATCAGCAAAATGGATAAATGATAGATACTAAAAATTAGATTTGGCGGGTAAAAGTAAAAATACATGGACGCTTACAGACTTGATAGAAAACAGGCAGTTGAAAAAAATGATACAGACATCAATAATAAGACACACAATGATAAAACATAATGCTAGCCCTTATGATGCAACTTTGGAAGAATACTTTAAAATGCGTAATAAAAAATATAATGATAGAACTAAAAGCCAATACAATTCGGATAAAAAGTATGGTCGAGCTGTATGTCGTGAAAGCGGAATTTGTCAACATAGTTGTCGCATTTCCTGATTTTTAGTTTTTCATGATGATGCCTTCAATATATATGGAAGCTCTTCTTCTTTTATTGGATTCAATGATACATATTTTGGTAGAGTCCAATCCCTGATTTCTCCACTCCATCTTTCAGGATGAATTTCTTTTGCCCTTGCATATACTTTTTCCCTATTCTCTATTATATTTTTATCCAAGCCGTAATGCCTTTGGTACGGTGTCAAATACTTAATGCCGCTATGCATATGGACTTTGTTGTACCAGTAGACAAATCGGGTTACCCACTTACGTGCATCTGGAATACTAGCAAATCCACCATTAGGGAAGGTTGGTACATACTTCATTGTCTTGAATAATGATTCAGAGTAAGGGTTGTCATTACTGACTCTAGGCCTTGAGAAGGAACTTTGAACTCCCAGTTTCTCTAATGTAGCCAAGAAGGTTGCAGCCTTCATAGGGCTACCATTATCAGAGTGAAGTATAAGTGGCTTACCTGCTATTTTCTGAGCAAGGAGAGC